>CALLYN010000432.1 GCA_937858455.1 uncultured Kouleothrix sp. | reverse complement strand
CGGCGTTCAATATCGAGCGGATCGAGAACCTGAAGCTGCGCGACTACCCGACGCTGGCCAAGGTGATCCAGTTCGTCTACGACCAGCGCCCCGACCTGGCGGCGCCTACGGCCCCGGCTGCCGCGCCGGTAGCTGCCGAGCCTGCGGCCGAGCCAGCGGCTGTAGCGACGGCGGCGCCGGTTCCGGCAGCGAGCCCGGCCACCACATACTCGCTTGAAGAGGCGAACAAAGCGCCGCGGCGCGTGGCGGTTCCGGCGCTGCGGCCGCCGCTCGACCTGTGTAAGCCCACCGGCGTGCAGATCGACGGTGGCAGCCGGATCGTTGTTGTGATGGATCGCGGCGGCGTCGGCAAGGCGCTGGCGAGCCGGCTCGAGCGGCGTGGCGCCACGATCTTCGAGATCGACCCGCAGCAAGATGCCGAGGTGCTCGAAGCGCAGCTGCACGCCAGCACTGCCCACGGCAGCATCCAGGGCGTGTACTGGCTGCCGGCGCTCGACGCCGAGCCGGCGATCGAGGACCTGACGCTGAAGGCCTGGCGCGAGCTGACCCGCCAGCGCGTCAAGAACCTGCACCTGGTTATGCGCATGCTGTGCGGCCAGGTGACCGGCCCGAACACCTTCCTGGTTTCGGCGACGCGCCTGGGTGGCCTGCACGGCTATGGCCCGGCCGGCGCGCTGGCCCCGCTAGGCGGCGCGGTCACCGGCTTCACCAAAGCCTACAAGCGCGAGCAGCCCGAGGTGCTGGTGAAAGCGGTAGACTTCGAGGCCAGCCGCAAGACCGCCGAGCCGGCCGACCTGCTGATCGCCGAGACGCTCGGCGACCCCGGCGCGGTTGAGATCGGCTACCGCGAGGGCCTGCGCTACACCGTCACCCTGGACGAGCAGCCGCTCGACCTGGGCGCGGCCAGCGGCGGCCTGGCGCTCGGCCACGACAGCGTGTTCGTGGTTACAGGCGCGGCCGGCGGCATCACCAGCGCGATCGTGGGCGACCTGGCGCAGGCCAGCGGCGGCATATTCTACCTGCTCGACCTGACGCCCGCGCCCGCCGCCGACGACGCGAACATCGCGCTGTTCCGCAGCGATAAAGAGGCGCTCAAGCGCAAGCTGATCGACGAGTTCAAGGCCGCCGGCGAGCGCCCGACGCCGGTGATGGTCGACAAGAAGATCATGGGGATCGAGCGATCCGAGGCGGCGCTGCGCGCGATCGAGACGGTTCAGGCGGCCGGCGGCACCGCGCACTACCACAGCGTCAACCTGCTCGACGAGGCGGCCGTAGCCACGGCGATCGACGACGTGCGCTCGCGCTATGGCAAGATCGACGTGCTGCTGCACGCCGGCGGTATCGAGATCAGCCGCGGCCTGGCCGACAAGGCGCCCGAGGAGTTCGCGCTGGTGTTCGATATCAAGGCCGACGGCTTCTTCAGCCTGCTGAAGGCCGCCAAGGGCATGCCGATCGGCGCCACCGTGGCGTTCAGCTCGGTGGCGGGGCGCTTTGGCAACAGCGGCCAGACCGACTACAGCGCGGCGAACGACCTGCTGTGCAAGATCAGCAGCAGCATGCGCGGCTGGCGGCCCGACACCCGCGCGATCGTGATCGACTGGACCGCCTGGGGCGGCATCGGTATGGCCACGCGCGGCTCGATCCCCAAGATCATGGAGATGGCCGGGATCGATATGCTGCCGCCTGAGATTGGCATCCCGACCATCCGGCGCGAGCTGGTGGGCAGCGGCTTCCGCGGCGAAATTGTCGTCGGCCAGCGGCTCGGCATTCTCACCGCCGAGTTCGACCCCACCGGCGGCCTGGACACCGAGAAGCTCGCGGCCGAGCTGGCCCGGCGCGACCCGCCGCTGCTCATGCTTGGCCAGGTTGTGGCCGCCAAGCTGTATGGCGGGCTGGAAGTGGCGACCACGCTCGATCCGCAGCAGCAGCCGTTTCTGTTCGATCATCAGATCGATGGCGTGCCGGTGCTGCCGGGCGTGATGGGCACCGAGGCGTTCGCCGAGCTTGCCAGCTTGCTGGCGCCGGGCTACCGCGTCGCGGCGCTCACCGAGCAGTTCCACAGCCCGTTCAAGTTCTACCGCCACCAGCCGCGCACGCTGCGCCTGAGCGCCAGCCTGCGCCCGGCCGGAGATGGCCAGCTGGTGGCCTACACCGCGCTGCGCTCGGTGACCGAGCCGGCCCGGCCGGGCCTGCCCGAGCGCGTGGACCTGCACTTCACCGCCACGGTGCTGCTGGCCCACGCCCTGCCCGAGACGCTGACCGAGCCGCTCTGGCAGCTCGGCAGCCCGCGCGAAATCGGGCGCGACGCGATCTACCGGATCTACTTCCACGGCCCGGCCTACCAGGTGCTCGAGCGCGCGCTGATCGAGGGCGACCGCGCGGTGGGCTTGATGGCGCACGATCTGCCGCCCAACAGCGCGCCGGCCGAGGCCGAATCGCTGATGGCGCCGCGGCTGATCGAGCTGTGCTTCCAGACCGCCGGAGTGTGGGAGATCGCCAACAAAGGCGTGATGGCGCTGCCGCTGGCGGTCGGGTCGGTGACAACCTACCGGCAGCCGGCTCAGGCGAACGGCGCGCGGCTGTTCGCGCTGGTCGAGGCGCTGGCCGGCGGCGCGGCCTTCAACGCCCGCGTCGTCGACGAAAGCGGCAACCTGTATATCGAGCTCAAGGCCTACCGCACCGTGCAGCTGCCGGGCCAGGTGAGCCTGTAGAACCTTGGCAGCCCGCACAGCGTAAGTCCGAAGCATCCGCCTGGCATCACGCAATTGCGCGCGAGCAGTGTGGGGCGGGTGCTTCGGCCTTCTACCGAGATCGTATGATGATCGACTGGTTAGTACAATCGAGCATTGCCCACCCCGATCTGCGGCGCGGCCTCGCGCCAACCGGGCTGCTGAGCCCAAGCGAGCAGCGCCGGCTCGCGGCTATGCCGATCGAGAAGCGCCGGCACGACTGGCTGCTCGGCCGCTGGACGGCCAAACGGCTGGTGCAGGCGTATATCGCGCAGCATAGCGGCGTGCAGATCCCACTCGAACAGATTGTGGTGACCAGCGCCCCCGACGGCGCGCCGCAGCTGCTCGCCGACGACTCGCACCGGCTCTCGGCGCTCTACAACCTGCAGGCGCTCTCGCTGTCGATCAGCCACTGCAACGGCCACGCTTTCTGCGCCCTGAGCGACGGCGGCCGTTTTCACGTCGGCGCCGACATCGAGCGGATCGAGCCGCGCGCCCCGGTGTTCGCCGAAGATTACTTCACCGCGCACGAGCTGGCGCAGCTGCACGCTGCCCCGCCCGCCACCCGCGACATCCTTGTGACGCTGATCTGGAGCGCGAAAGAAGCCGTGCTCAAGGCGCTGCGGCTGGGCCTCACCGTCGATACGCGCAGCGTGTCGATCACGCTTGGCCCGGCGCCAAGCGGCCGGCTGGCGTGGGCGCCGCTGACCGTGCAGGCTGCGCCGGCCGCCGGCCCGCTCGAGGGGTGGTGGCAGGTGGTAGGCGACTACGTGCTGACGCTGGCGCAGACGCGCGCGCCCTGACAAAATCAAACAAGCATCGCCATACCGAGGCACAGCGCGCGGCATGGCGGCGACGGAGCTACAGCCCTATGGAAATGGAAGATTATGTGCGCAAGCTGCGCGATCGGAAGGCGATTGCGGCCGGTTCGGAGAAAGACCGCGACTCGCAGCATAAGAAAGGGCGCCTGACCGCCCGCGAGCGGATCGACACCTTGTTCGACCCCGGCACCTTCACCGAGATCGACACGCTGGTGACGCCGCGCTACGACAGCTACATGGGCGGCAAGCAATCGCGCTATGGCGATGGCGTTGTTACCGGCTTCGGCCTGGTGAACGGCCGCCGTGTCTTTGCCGCCGCCCAGGACGCCGCGGTGATGGGCGGCTCGCTCGGCGAGATGCACGCCAACAAGATCGTCAAGGCCATGCGCATGGCCCTGCAGTACGGCTGCCCGTTCATCGCCATGAACGACAGCGGCGGCGCGCGCATCCAGGAGGGCGTCGATAGCCTGGGCGGCTACGCCCGGATTTTCGACGCCAACTGCGAGGCATCGGGCGTCATCCCGCAGATCTCGGTGATCCTCGGCCCATGCGCCGGCGGCGCGGTATACTCGCCCGCGCTCACCGACTTTGTGTTCATGACCGAGAACAGCTATATGTTCATCACCGGGCCGAATGTGGTCAAGGCCGTGATGCAGGAGGACGTGAGCCAGGAAGAGCTTGGCGGCGGCCTGGTGCACAGCAAAGAGAGCGGCGTGAGCCACTTCCTGGCCAAAGACGACCACCAGTGCCTCGCGAGCGTGCGCGACCTGCTGAGCTACCTGCCATCGAACAACCAGGACGACCCGCCCTACGTCCCGCCTACCGACGACCCCGATCGGCGCTGCCCCGAGCTTGAAGAGCTGGTGCCGACCGACTCGCACAAGCCCTACGACGTGCGCCAGGTGATCGCCAGCGTCGTCGACGACGGGCGCTTCCTCGAGGTGCACGCGCTGTGGGCCGAGAACATGGTCGTGGGCTTCGCGCGCCTGAACGGCTGGGTGGTCGGCATTGTCGCTAACCAGCCCATGGTGCTGGCCGGCACTGTCGATATCAAGGCCTCGATCAAGGCCACCCACTTCATCCGCATCTGCGATGCCTATAACATCCCGATCATCACGCTGCAAGACGTTCCTGGCTTCCTGCCCGGCACCAACCAGGAGTACGGCGGCATCATTCGCAACGGCGCGCGCATGATCTACGCCTACAGCGAGGCCACCGTGCCCAAGCTGATGCTGATCCTGCGCAAGAGCTACGGCGGCGCCTACTGCGTGATGAGCAGCAAGGGCCTGCGCGGCGACCTGCTCTACGCCTGGCCGAATGCCGAGATCGCCGTGATGGGCGCCGAGGGCGCGGTGAACATCCTGTTCCAGGGCGAAGTGAAGGCCGCCCCGAACCCGACCGCGCGGCGCAAGGAGCTGGTGGCCGACTACGAAGAGCGCTTCAATAACCCGTACGTGGCCGCCGCGCGCGGCCTGATCGACGACGTGATCGAGCCGCGCGACAGCCGGCGCATCCTGATCCGCGCGCTCGAGCTGACGCTCTCGAAGCGCGAGCGGCACGTTCCCAAGAAGCACGGGATTTCGCCCATGTAGAGCCAGGAGCCAAGAGCTAAGAGCCAAGCGCCGCCTGGGCGGCCGGCTCTTAGCTCTAGCGGAGAAGATGATGTTCAAAAAGATCTTAATCGCAAACCGTGGCGAGATCGCTGTGCGGATCATCCGTACCTGCCGCGACCTGGGGATTGCGTCGGTGGCGCTCTACGACGAGACCGACGCCGGCTCGCTGCACGTGCGCCTGGCCGACGAGTGCGTGCCGCTGACCTCGAGCCTGGGGTATGTCGACCAGGACGAGGTGATCGCGATCGCGCGCAAGACCGGCGCCGAGGCGATCCACCCCGGCTACGGCTTTTTGTCGGAGCAGCCGGCGTTTATGCGCGCCTGCGAGGCTGCCGGCCTGGTGTTCGTCGGCCCGCCGGTTGAGCTTGTCGAGCTGGTGAAGAACAAGATCGCTATGCTCGACCGGGTGGCCGAGGCCGGGTTCGCCACGCCGCCGCACTCGTCGGTGGCCTTCGACGCTACCGATCTGGACGCGATCAGCGCCGAGGCCGCGCGGCTTGGCTACCCGGTGATCATCAAATCGTGCAGCGGCGGGCGCGGCCATGGCACACGCGTGGTGCGCGCGCCCGAGCTGCTCGCCGAGGCGCTGCGCCAGGCCGGCGCCGGCAGCAAGGCCGTATTTCGCGATCAGCGCGTGTACCTCGAGGCCGCCATCCTGCCGTCGCACTATGTCGAGGTGCAGGTGCTGGGCGACCGCCAGGGCCACCTGATCCACCTCGGCGAGCGCGATAGCTCGATCCAGCGCAACAACCAGAAGATCATCACCGAGTCGCCCGCGCCATACCTGACACCCGCGCAGCGCGAGGGCATCTGGGGCCAGGCGCTGCAGATCGCGCGGCTGTTCGGCTGCTACAGCGCCTGCTCGGTTGAGTTCGTGCTCGATCGCGATGGCCGGACCTACTTCACCGAGATCAAGCCGCGCATCCAGGTCGAGCACTCGGTCACCGAGATGGTCGCGTCGGTCGATATTGTGCGGGCGCAGCTGCGCACCGCCTGGGGCGACCCGCTGACGATCGGCCAGGGCGACGTGCTGCTGCGCGGCTCGGCGATGCAGTGCCGCATCCGCGCCGAAGACCCGCTCAACAACTTCTTGCCCAGCCCCGGCACGATCGGGCTGCTGCGCCAGCCAGGCGGGCCGAATGTGCGCGTCGATACCTACGCCTACAGCGGCTGCGATATCCCGCTGCGCTACGAGCCCATGTTCGCCAAGCTGATCGTGTGGGGCCGCGACCGCGCCGATTGCCTCAACCGCATGCGCCGCGCGATCGAGGAAACATTTATCACCGGTATTCAGACCAACCTGCCGCTGGTGCAGAGCATCTTCAACGACCCGCACTTCGAGCAGGGGACGTATACCACCGAGTTCCGGCGCTCGCTGCCGGGCGCTTCGACCGACCCCGCCGAGCTGCGCGACCTGGCGGTGATCGCGGCGGTAACGCAGGCGCTGCGCGCCGGCGCGGCTCAGCCGACCATGCCGGTGCGGCTTGGCTCGGGCTGGCACCGCTCGAGCCGCCGCCTGCCAAGCTGATGGCACAAGAAAGAACAGACCAATGAGCAGAATACAGGTAACGATCGACGATGCTACTTTTGAGGTGGACGTGCAGCTTGGCGGGCCGGGCCAGGCGACCGTGATCGTCGATGGCCAGGCACTCGATGTGGCGTTTACGCGCCCCCAGAACGACGAGCCAGTCGAGTGGATGCGCGTCGATGGGCGCTCGTACGAGATCGTGCTCGATCGGCAGATGCACTGGGTGCGCTCGGCGCGCCGCCTGCACCGGCTGGCTGTGCACGACGCCGAGGTGCAGGCGGCGCGCCCGGCCGGCGGCGATGGGCGTGTCAAGGCTCCGATCCCCGGCTCCATCGCGCGCGTGCTGGTCGAGCCAGGCGCCCAGGTGCAGGCCGGCCAGCCGCTGCTGGTGCTCGAGGCCATGAAGATGGAAAACCAGATCAACGCGCCGCGCGCCGGCACGGTCGAGCGCGTGAATGTCGTGGTTGGCCAGAGCGTGGCGCTGGGCGTCGTGCTGCTCGAGATCGCCTGAGCGCCGGCTGGCTCGGGCGGGCGCGCGGGGCGGGCATTTTGCCCGCCCCGCGCTATTCCGGCGGCGTGCGTAGGCACTTGGTTAGCCCGGCGTCACGGATTGGATCACCCTCGAACAGCTCCTTTCATTCAGTTACGGGCCTGCGTCGCCTATGCTAGGCCCACGGCATGAAAGGAGACTCAAATGGCCGGCACTATCTTGAAATGGCTGAAATGGTCGATCGCGCTGCTGCGCCACGTCGCCGAAATGCACCCTGGTACGATCACCTTTGGTGTGAGCGCGCCACCCGCTGAGCTGCCCCGGCATCCCGCTCGCGCGCCGGAACCAGGCCCCGCGCCGCGTGGCGCCACGCCGCCGCAGGCCAGCATGGCGCCGCCCGCGCGCCGCCGCTCGTCGAGCGCTAATACCACAACCGGCTGATCACTGGCTGTATATGGGGGTTCGGGGGCGGCGAAGCTGCCCGCGAAATTTCTTTTGCGATGCCCTGCCCGGCGCAGCCGAGCAGGGCATCGCAATTTGTGTGCTACGGCGTACGCGGCGCTGCCGCAGGCAGCCTCCAGCCGCGACGCGGGCGCTACAGATAGTGCAGCTGCTTGGCGCTGGCCATCAGCTGCTCGCGGAAATCGGGGTGCGCGATGTCGATCAGCGCGCGCGTGCGCCGCGCCAGCGTGCAGCCATGCAGCTGGGCCACGCCGTACTCGGTGATCACATAATGCACGTCGTAGCGGCTGGTCACAACCCCGGCGCCCTGGTCGAGGGTCGGCACGATCCGCGAGAGCTTCCCGCCCATGGCGGTAGACGGCAGCGCCACAATCGGCACGCCCGCCTCCGAGCGCGCCGCGCCGCGCATGAAATCGACCTGCCCGCCCGCGCCGCTGTAGAACTGCGAGCCGATGCTGTCGGCGCATACCTGGCCGGTCAGGTCGATCTGCAGCGCCGAGTTGATCGCGACCATGCGCTTGTGCTGCGCGATCACAAATGGGTCGTTGATGTAGTCGGTCGGGTGCAGCTCGACCATCGCGTTGTTGTGCACCCAGTCGAACAGGTGGCGGGTGCCGAGCAGAAAGCCGGCGACTAATTTGCCGCGGTGCAGCGTCTTGGCCTCGCCGTCGATCACCCCGGCCTCGACCAAGTCGACGATCCCGTCGGAGAATAGCTCGGAGTGGATGCCCAGGTGGCGCTTGTGCGAGAGGTAGCGCAGCACCGCGTCGGGGATAGCGCCGATGCCCAGCTGCAGCGTGGCGCCGTCGGGGATCAAGTCGGCGATGTGCTGGCCGATGCGCTCGGCGATCGGGTTGCTTTCGCCCTGCGGCAGCTCGGGCAGCGGCCGGTCGGTCTCGACGCAGGCGCTGATGCGCGAGATATGGATGAAGCTATCGCCGAGCGTGCGCGGCATCTGCGCGTTCACCTCGGCGATCACCGTGCGGGCGAGCTGGGCCGCCGGCAGGGTGCAGCCCACCTCGACGCCGAACGAGCAGAAGCCGTGCTGGTCGGGCGGCGACACCTGGATCAGCGCTACGTCGATCGGCAGCATGCCCGATCGAAAGAGCCCTGGGATATCGGAAAGAAAGATCGGCGTGAAGTCGGCGCGGTTTTCGTGCACCGCGCGGCGCACATTCGGGCCAATGAACAGGGCATTGTGCCGAAACGCGCCAGCGAACTCCGGCGAGGCGGTCGGGTCGTCGCCGGCGGTAAGGATATGCAGGATCTCGACATCGCGCAGCGCGGGCGCGCGCTCGACCAGGGCATGCAGCAGCGTGCTGGGCACGCCGCAGCCGCCGCCAATATAGACGCGCTGGCCCGAGTGAACCAGGCTCAGCGCTTCGGCGGGTGACATCATGCGGGGAAGCATACCGGAAACGTGGCTCATAGCAGCTCTCGTTGTGTCGCAGAACCGGATGCCGGCTCGAGCGCTGCCGCCACATGCGGCGACGCGGCCTCGCCGTGCAGCAGGCCCACGCCCTGTGCCAGGGAGGGCGACGCGATCATGGCGCGCTCGATCCCGGCGTTTGCAATCTGAAGAATAAATGGCAGAAGTGCGTTGTTCAGCGCGTGCGCAGCAGTGCGCGCCACCGCGCTCGGAATATTCGGCACGGCGTAGTGCAGCACGCCCTCGGCGAGGAACGTCGGGTCGCGGTGCGTGGTGGGCCGGCTGGTTGCTACGCAGCCGCCCTGGGTGATCGCTACGTCGATGATCACGCTGCGCGGCTTCATGAGCTTCACCTGCTCTTGGCTCACCAGCACCGGCGATCGCGTTCCCGGCACGTGTACCGCGCCGATGAGCACATCGGCGAATGGCAGCACGTGCTCGATCGCGCTCTCGGTGCAAAGCCGGGTGGTTACGTGGCCCCGGCAGATCCGCTCGCAGTTGCGCAGCCGCTCGATGTCGCGGTCGAGCACGGTGGTGTGCACGCCCCAGGCGCTCAGGCCATAGGCCGCGTTCACGCCCACGGTGCCCGCGCCGATAATCGCTACCTCGGCCGAGGGCACGCCGGGCGTTGGCGCCAGCAGCGTGCCGCGCCCGCCGCCGGGCGTTTCAAGCAGCCGCCCGGCCAGCTGCGGCAGCAGCCGCCCGGCGATCTCGCTCATGGGCATGAGCACAGGCAGCACGCCATCCTCGCGGATGAGCTCGTAGCTGAGCGTGGTGACTCTCGCGGCTGCCAGCGAGGCGAGCGTGCGGCGCCGCATCACCGAAAGGCCCAGAAAGCCACACAGGAGCTGGCCTGGCCGCAGCCAGCCGATCGATGCCTCGGAGATGCCGTCGACCGTCACCAGTAGGTCGCCACGGGCAATCGCTTCGTTCGCGCCGTACACCAGCTGCGCGCCAACCGCGCTGTAGGCTGAGTCGGCAAAACCTGCGCCCTCGCCCGCTCCACTGGCGACATACACCATGTGGCCGGCGCGAATGAGCACCTGCACGCCAGCCGGCGTCAGGGCCACGCGCAGCTCGTCGTTGAGGCATGCTCGTGGGATCGCGATATGCATACGGCCGCTCCCTGTGCTTGCAACACGGATGATCGCCTCATCCGTTGGCAGCATAGCACGGCCGCCGCGCCGCGCGGGGGAATGAGTCGTTACACCAGGTTGCTATTTCAGCACGAACGCGGCGCCGCAGGGCCGCCGATCGCCGTTTTTGCGCGTCTCGGCAACGATTTCGCGGGCGTATTCGTCTGGAATGGTTGTGAAAGGCCGCGGGCGCGCCGCCCGTATGCCATCAAGCAAACTGGGTAGAAGCGAGGAACATCACATGCGCAACCACGTGTTTTCAACCATGCTGCTCGCCTGCGCGCTGATGCTCGGGTTTGCCGGGAGCGCCCACGCTGCCGGCCAGGGCGGCTTCGGCGTGTTCGTGCCGGTCGCCATCAAGGCCCCCGGCCAGGCGCCGCCGCCCGTCACGCCCACGTCCACGGCCGGCGCGTTCGGCGACAGGTGCACGAATCGCACGTGCGCCTTGCCCGAGGCCGGCGCCGTGAGGTCGTCGGTCAGCACGAGCGGGGCGATCTTGCTGACGCTGTCCACGGCGAACACGGAGTAGTTCGCGGCCGAGGTCAGCGTGAGGTCGGCATTGATCACGGTGGTGCTGGTGCCGGACACGTTCACCTTCACGTTGTGCGCGCCGGCGGGCACGTCGAGGTAGCCCGTGTTGTTCGGGAACGCGAGACCGCTGCCCTTCACGGCGCCGTCCACCAGCAGGTCCACGGCGGGGGCATTCGGCGAAGCGTGCACCACGTTCACGCGCGCGGCGGGCGTGCCGGGCGAGGTGGGGCTCTTCTCGTCGTCGCTGCAGCCGACGAGGGCG
>CALLYN010000431.1 GCA_937858455.1 uncultured Kouleothrix sp. | reverse complement strand
TGCAGCTCGGGCTCGACCGCCGCTACGCCGATGTGCTCGAGCTGGCGCTGTACAACGCGGCGCTCAGCGGCGTATCGCTCGGCGGCGACGCCTTTTTCTACGAGAACCCGCTCGCCAGCCGCGGCCGCCACCATCGCGAGCCGTGGTTCAGCTGCCCGTGCTGCCCGCCCAACCTGGCGCGCTTGGTCGCCTCGCTGGGCGCGTATGCCTATGCCCAGGGCGAGAGCGAGGCCGTGGTGCACCTGTACGCCCAGGGCAGCGCGCAGTTTCATTTCGGCGGCGCGCCAGTGACATTGCAGGTGCAAACCGACTACCCATGGGATGGGCGCGTGGTTGTGCGCGTGGCTGCGGCGCAGCCTGTGCGCTTCGCGCTGCGGCTGCGGCTGCCGGGCTGGTGCGCCGCGCCGCAAGTCGCGCTGAACGGCGGCCCACTCAACGCCCCCGCCGAGCACGGCTACCTGCGCATCGAGCGGGAGTGGCGCAATGGCGACGAGGTGGCGCTCGAGCTGCCCATGCCGATCGAGCGGCTGTACGCCGACCCGCGCATCGCCGCCGACTTGGGGTGCGTGGCGCTGCGGCGTGGGCCGCTGCTGTACTGCATCGAGCAGGCCGACCACGCCGTGCCGATCGAGCGGATTGTGCTGCCCGACACGGCCGAGCTGAGCCAGGCGTTTCACGCCGAGCTGCTGGGCGGCGTCGCGGTGATCAGCGGCGCCGCGCTTGCTGCCAGCCACGAGGGGTGGGACGAAGGGCTATACCGCGCCGAGCGCCCAGCGCTGCGGCCATGCGCGCTTACGGCGATACCGTACTACGCCTGGGATCACCGGGCGCCCGGCGCAATGCGCGTGTGGCTGCCGTCGGCGCCGTAGCCCGCTTTGCGGCAGAAGTGGCGGCGCTCGTGTCAGGAGAAAAACAGCTGTATATCGGCGCGATCCGGCGCATCCAGCAGATCGGCCGGCAGCGGCGCCAGCACCGCCTGGCCCCCGCTGAACACACCGTGCAGGCACAGCTCGCCACAGCGCAGCTCGACCACACCGGCGCTGGCGGGGTCGAGCTGCACAACCACGCGGAGCCCCGCGTCGTCGCCGGCATCCAGCACAATCGTACACAGGCGCGGCAGATCAGCGCCTATCACCGCGTCGAAGAGCACGTGCTGGTCGTCGGCGCCACGCGCCGCCAGCAGAGGCACCGTGCGGCGCTGCAGCAGCTCGTGCACCAGCGACCCTTCCAGCCGGATCGGCGCCAGCGTGGCCAGCTCGCGCGGCTGCGCGTCGAGCAGCTCCAGCGTGAGCTGGTATGTCTCGCTGCAGCTAGGGCACAGCCACAGGTGCCACCAGACGGCCGGGTACTCGCTGGCGGCGGATGGGTTGGCGCGCACAACATCGATGAACGCGGCAAGGTCGGCCAGGCACTCGGCGCAGCTGGCGGGCGGCACGCCATCTGGTTGCGTTTCGGCCATCAGCAACAGCAAGATCGCACGGCAGCTGCGGCATGTGTTCAAGTGTTGTAGCAGCGTGACGTTCGGCACGCCAAGGGCCGGCTCAAACAACACCGCCCTCAGCTCAACCAGCGCATCGTCGCACTCGCGTATCTTGGTTATCATACTGGCTGCAACCTCTACTTACGAACAAATTCAACTTCCGCCAAAGCGATAAATCATATCATACTATTAGAGGCTAAACGGAGAATTTTATTCACTTCTTGCAAAATCGTCGGATACCAGACTGATGGTATAAGATTCTCAGATAAAACGACTTACACGGCGGCCTGCGTCATGAGCTTATTCCGCCTGCGGCAGCAAGGTACTTTCTGATGCCTGTGTTCATATTTTGTCGGTTGGTGCCAAAATATGAGTACCATACACGAAAAGCACCGCTCTGCCAAAGGCAAAAAGCGCCGACCGCGCCGATCATGTTAATAACGTCCGTTGCACAGCGTGCAACATCGCCAATTACACAGTGCGTTAAAAAAGAAAAGCCCCACTCCATACGGAATGGGGCAAACGCGCGGGCCAGGTGTATCCAGCAGCGCTAGCCTTCTTCATCCGACAAGCCGGCTTCATCGCTGAACCACTCTAGCAGCTTGGGATGTTGGCGTAGCAGTGTAACTGCCCGCTGCAGCAAGGCATGTATGCGTGCCTGGCTGAGAGTAAACTGTTCGCCGATCTCGCGCAAAGTCCGATCTTCAAAGACGTTCAAAACAAAGATCGGCCGCAGGCGCGCATCGGGGTGCTCGCTGAGTACGCGCTCGACGGCTGCCCTGAGCATACGATCGAGGGTATTGTCCTCGATCGACGGCGCTGGATGGAAGGCGTCATACGCCGAATTGCCCTGCTCGATCTGCTGTT
>CALLYN010000430.1 GCA_937858455.1 uncultured Kouleothrix sp. | reverse complement strand
AGCAAACAGGATCGCGACTTCCTCGAACGCCAGCTCGCCGCAGCCGCGCCCGGCCGGAAACACCTTGCCTGGGTTGAATAATTCAGCGGGGTCGAAGCACTGCTTCAGGCCGGCCATTGCCGCGAGGTCGTCGGTGGAAAACAGCATGGTCATATAGTCGCGCTTCTCGACGCCAATGCCATGCTCGCCGCTGATCACCCCGCCCTGGTTGATCGACTCGTGGAGCACCTGCGTGGCCGCCAGCAGCGCGCGCTCGAGCTGGCTTTTGTCGCGCCGGTCGAACAGGATCAGCGGGTGCAGGTTGCCATCGCCGGCGTGGAATACATTCGCGATCGGCAGGCGAAACTCCTGCGATACCTCGCCGACGCGCGCGAGCGTGGCCGGCAGGCGCGTGCGCGGCACAACCGTGTCGACCAGGTAGTAGCTTGGCGAGAGCCGCCCCATCGCGCCGAATGCGTTCTTGCGCGCGGCCCACACCTGCGCCTGCTCTTCGGCAGTTTTGGCCGGCCGTACCTCGATCGCCCCAAAATCACGGCACGTGCTCGTCACCTCGGCCAGCAGATCGTCTAGGCCGTCGGCCACGCCGTCGAGCTCGATCAGCAGCGCCGCACCAGCGCTCTCGGGCAGGCCCAGCCGGTACATCCCATTCACAGCCTTGATCGCCAGCTGGTCCATCATCTCGAGCGCCGCCGGCAGAAAGCCGCGCGCTACCACCGTCGAGACCGTCTGCGATGCTGATGGAATGTCGGGGAATAGCGCCAGCACGACGCGCTGGGCCTCGGGCAGGCGCGTCAGCCGCACCCACGCCTCGGTGATCACGCCGCACATACCCTCGCTGCCCGTCAGCACGCCCTGCAGGTCGTAGCCGATCCGGTCGGCGCGGCCGTCGCCAGTCCAGATCACGCTGCCGTCGGGCAGCACCACCCGCAGCGCCAGCACATGGTCGGTGGTGGTGCCATACTTGAGGCAGTGCGGCCCGCCGCTGTTGTTGGCAATATTGCCGCCTACGGTACAGGCTTTTTGCGATGAAGGGTCGGGCACGAACTGGTAGCCTTGCGGTGCGAGAAACTGGCTCAGCTCCCAGTTGATCACGCCGGGCTGCACGCGCGCGCGCCGGTTGCGCGTGTCGACCTCGAGCACCTTGTCCATGCGCGTAGTCGAAATCACGACGCCGCCCTGCATAGGCGTGGCGCCGCCGGCCAGCCCGGTGCCGGCGCCGCGCGGCACGATCGGTACGCCTGCGCGTAGTGCCAGCCGAACCACGTCGGCTACCTGCTCGGTGGTGGCCGGCAGCACCACCAGGTTTGGCGCGTGCAAGTCCATAACGCAGCCGTCGGCTTCGTAGGTCATCAGCGCGGCGGCATCGTCGACGACGGCACGCGCGCCAACGACACGTCTAAGCTCCGCGGCGAGGTTAGCGCGATCCATGCCTGCTCCTTGCTGATCAATGGATGTATGTGAGCCTCTATGGTAGCACGTTTTTGGGCAAGCGTGGTCGGCGTCGTGCAGCGAAAAGGGCGGCTTGCGCCGCCCCTGCTCCGAAAGTGGTATGTGCGGCTCGTTTATTTCTTCGGAATGCGCAACACCTGGCCGACGCGCAGGCTGTCGGGGTTCGCGATCTGGTTGTTCGCGATGATGTCTTTGACTGTGACGCCGTATTGCTTGGCGATCGCCTGAAGTATGTCGCCGCGCTGCACTGTGTATTCGGCGAAGCCGCCCGTGGCCTCGGCAGTGGCAGCGGGCGCGCTGGTGGCCTCGGCGGTGGCTTCGGCAGTGGGCGCACTGGTGGCTTCGGCGGCGGGCGCCGCTGTCGGGTTCGTGGGCGTTGCCTGCAGGCTGGTCGGCGCCGCAATGCCGGCGCTAATCACTGGGCCTGTTTGCGCCGACATCCCAGTGACAATGTACCCGGCCGCCGCCGCAACCACACCAAAAAGCACACACACGAGCACAATCATTCTTCGTTGCATACGCACTCCTTTATGGACAACTATACTCAACAATCACAATGTTCTAAATAGCGGCTTTATGTAGTAAACGTCGTCGGGTGGCTCGGCGCTACGCTGTGAGATAAACAGTTTGTCATAATTGCGGCTGAATTATGCCAGTTGCCAGGCTATCTTCTGGTATAATAGCCCAGACCGACGCCATGGTCTATACGACATAGGGAGAGTCGTGAGCATGGAGCAAAAACCAACTATTCTCATCATGGACGATGATCTTGCTATGCAGACAGTGCTTGAGATCGCGCTGCGCGAGGCAGGCTATCAGGTCATTCTTGCCAACGACGGCCAGGAGGGCATCGATAAAATTCGCTCGCTCAAGCCGAACTTGGTGGTATCGGATATCATGATGCCACAGATGGACGGTGTCGAGGCGTTTAACCTGATCAAAGAAGAGCTGCAGGACGACGGCATTCCGATCTTTATCATGACTGCGCTCAATCGCAAGCCCTGGTTCGCCGATATGGAAGCCGATGGCGCGGTGATCATCCAAAAGCCGTTCGAGGTCGATCAGTTCGTGCAGCTCGTCAACGATATGCTGCTCTGATACGCCGGCCGTTCTCCGGCCATTTCCTCTCTCATCGCCTAAATTCGGGGCTGCCAGGCTGCTGAAGCCTGCCGCCCCGAATTGTTTTTCCCTCCCCTCCCCGCCGCTGGTTTGGGCCGCCCCCTGCCCATTGCCCTTCGGCAGGCGCCCCGCTTTGTAGGCTGCTCCGCCCCCTGCTACGCTCCATAACATAAATTGACGCCAGATTCGGCTCATAATGATCTAATTGTCGTAGTAATTGCTTTCATTTCGCAATACGCTTACGTAACAAATTGAACGGTGTATCGGTCTATTCGTAGAGCGTTCGGAGCTGATTAGCGAAAGAACGGTCTAGCTGCATACTAAAACGCAAGAGCTTCATTATCCCACGGCATACGGATCTGGCTAGCATATCACCCGCGATGCCAACGTGCTAGTGGCATAGGTATCAACGAGTATCGTAACCGAGAAATGACCTTGCGTGTCATTTCGCCGGAACCGTGTTCCTCAGCAGGATATGGTTGCCGGTTGTATTTGCGTCTGTACGCTGAAGACAGGAGGCCCGCTTGTGAGTCGCCGCAGAGGATGGATCTTCTTTGTTGTGGGCCTTGCGCTTGCGCTAGGCACCGGGGTGCTGGTGTTCATTTTCCTGCAGCGCCAGGCGGTGATCGCCGAGCAGCAGTCGCGCCAGGCCGCGCTCGAAAAATACGCGCCGCCGCCTACCATGCCGATCGCCGTAGCCGCGCGCCCGCTTGAGGCTGGCACAACGCTGACGCCGAACGACTATGTGATGAAAGAGTTTCCGCTCGATCTGGTGCCGATACAGGCAATCACCGACACCACCAAGCTCGATAACCAAATGCTGGTGCGGCACGTCGGCCAGGGCGAAACGTTTCAGACCGCGCAGTTCCTGGGCGGCCAGGGCTCGTCGATCAGCCAGCAGATCAAAAAAGGCTACGTGCTGTTTGCTTTTCCAATCATCGATCTTATGAGTCAGAGCAATGTTCTCCAGGAAGGCGATCATATCGACCTGTATATCACCCTGCCGCTCAAAGAGCTGGGCAAGGGCCAGGATCAGCCCGATAAAGATCTGGGCAAAGCCACCGCGCTGACACTGCAGAACATCGAGGTTTTCAAAATTTTACGCTCGGTCAAGCAGCAGGACGACAAAGAGGAAGGCGCGCCAACCGCGCTGCTGTGCAGCGTGACGCCTTCCGACGCGGTGATCTTGAAATATGCTAAGGACTCGGGTGGCACGATCGACTTTGCGCTGCGCTCGCCAGCCGACAAAGATCCGTTCACCACGCCGTGGATCGATCCACTGGAGTTCTCGCGTCGCTACTTGCTCTCGCAACAGTAGCGTGTGGCTACGATGGCCAACAAGGGTTCGTAGAAAGGAACCTTGCCGTGATTGGTAACACACTACCCCATATCGTCGTCATTACTGCCCCCGAGCGGCTGGAGCAAGACTGGATCCAGCGGCTGTCGAACGAGGCTAGCTTTGGGCGAGTCGACCGTGCCGGCGTAGTGCAGGCAGGTCTGGATCTCGTTCGCCAGACCAATCCGGCACTGGTCATTGTCGATCGCGATTTCGAGCAGGCCGAGGCTTGCGTGCGCCAGATCTTTACGACCATGCCCACCACAATCTGCATTGCGATTGTGCCGAAGCCCGATGTCGCCGCGCTGCGCCGGCTGGTGGCCGCCGGTGCGCGCGATGTGCTGGTGCGCGCGGCGTTTGAGTACAACGAGCTGCTCGAGAGCGTGCGCTCGCTGGTAGCCGCCGAGCAGGATCGCCGCACCCGCGCTCAGGCTGGCCCGGGCGAGGGCCGCTCGAGCTCTAGGGGCCGGCTGGTGGTGGTGTTCTCGCCCAAGGGCGGCTCGGGCACCACCACGATCGCTACGAACCTGGCGGTGGCGCTGCGCCAGATGGGCGCGGGCCGGGTGGTGCTGGCCGATTTTAGCTTCCAGTTCGGCGATGTTGGCGTTCAGCTCAATATCTGGTCGAAATATACCATCCAGGATCTCTTGCCACGGGTCGACGAGATCGACGATGCCATGCTCGCGCCGGTGCTCCAGCAGCATAGCTCGGGCATTCAGGTGCTGCTGGCGCCTACCACGCCCGACGGCGCCGGCGAGGTCACGGTCGATCAGCTGAACGTGGTGCTCGATCGGCTGCTCGAGCGCAACAGCTATGTCGTCGTCGATACCTGGTCGTTCCTCGACGATGTGGCCGGCACGCTGCTGCGCCGCGCCGACGAGGTGCTGGTGGTGGCCACGCCCGAGGTGCCGGCGCTGCGGAGCGTCAAGCAGTTCCTCGAGTTTATTCGCCAGCAGGGCCTGATATCCGGCCGGCTCACTCTGGTACTCAACCGCTTCCCCAGCGTCAACAACATCTGGCTCGAAGATGTGCAGCAGCACCTACGGCATCAGGTCGGCGCGAATATTCCCAGCGAGGGCCGCCTGATCACCCACAGCATCAACCGCGGCGTGCCGATCGTCATCTCGCACCCGCAGAGCTGGGTAGGCCAGTGCATGATCAAGCTGGCGGCGCATATCGCCGGCGATGCGATCGACCCGATCTCGCTGGCGCCCGACAAAAACCAGCTGAAGCATATGTCGCAGCCCGAAGACAAGGGCCGGCGCAACTTCTTCCGCTTTGTACGGCGCGAGGCATAGCGCGCCACAATACCCGGTGAACCTGCGAACGCGGTGGCAGATTGAAGGAGCTTGACCCATGAATCGAATTCGCTTTTCGCGCCCTGCTGAGCCCAAGCCGGCGCCAGCCGAGCCGAGCGCCCCAGCCGAAACCCGCCAGCCTTCGGCCGAGGCGCAGCCGGCGCTGGCCAGCGGCATTGTGTCGCGCGAAGACCGCGAGCTGATCGAGCAAGTACAATCGCGCCTGCTCTCGGAGTCGACAGCGCTCAACGCCGGTCGCGAATCCGATTATCTGCATCGCCGGATCGCGACGCTCGTCGGCGAGCAGCTCGACCTCACCGGCCGGGTGATCTCCGACCGCGAGCGGCTGCGGCTCACGCGCTTGGCGCAGGCCGAGCTGCTCGGCTTTGGCCCGCTGGAGCCGCTCCTCGCCGACGAGAGTATCTCGGAGATCATGGTGAATGGCCCCGATCAGATCTGGGTCGAGCGCAACGGCAAGCTCCAAGAAACCAATACGCGCTTTGCCGACGACGACCACGTGCGGCGAATTATTGATCGCATTATCTCGCCGCTGGGGCGCCGCTGCGACGAGACCATGCCGATGGTCGACGCGCGCCTGCCCGACGGTAGCCGCGTCAACGCGATTATTCCGCCGCTCTGCCTGAATGGCCCATCGCTGACGATCCGTAAATTTTTCAAAACTCCGCTCTCGGGTGCCGACCTCGTGCGGCGCGGCAGTGCCTCGACCGAGCTGATGGATTTCTTGTATGCCTGCGTGCTCGGCCGGCTGAATGTGATTGTTTCGGGCGGTACCGGCACTGGCAAAACCACGCTGCTGAACGTGCTTTCGTCGTTTATCCCCGAAGACGAGCGGATTATTACGATCGAGAATGCCGCCGAGCTGCAGCTGCAGCAGCGCCACGTCGTGACGCTCGAGTCGCGACCGGCCAATATCGAGGGGCGCAACGAGATCAGCATCCGCGATCTGGTAGTCAATGCCCTGCGTATGCGCCCCGACCGGATCGTCGTCGGCGAGTGCCGCGCGGGCGAGTCGCTCGATATGCTCCAGGCCATGAATACCGGCCACGACGGCTCGATGACCACGCTGCACGCCAACAGCCCACGCGATGCGCTGCACCGCATGGAGACGATGGTAATGATGGCCGGCATGGACCTGCCGATCCGCGCCATCCGCGAGCAGATCGCCTCGGCGATCAATGTGATCGTGCAGCTCGAGCGTATGCAGGATGGCTCGCGCCGGATTACGTATGTCTCCGAGATCACCGGCATTGGCAGCGAAGCCATCACTATGTCGGATCTGTTCTTGTTCCAGCGCCAGGGCGTGCAGGACGGGCGGGTGATTGGCAAGATTATGCCGACGGGTATTCGGCCACGCTTCATGGAGCGCCTGCAGCAGCTGAACATCACGCTGCCCCCGCAGGTTTTTGGCGGAAACCCGGCTGCGCGCTGATCGATAGGTGGATGCTGCGATGAGTATAATTGTCGATCTTTTGCCATATAGCGCGGCAATGTTGGGCAGCGTGGCGGTGCTGACGTTTCTGTTCGGCCTGCGTCGCATCCTCCGCCGCGACATCACCGTCGACACCCGCCTGAGCACATACCTGGAGCCGGGCAGCGTCGCGCCACAGCTGGAAGAAGCGCCTGCGGCGCCGGCGCTGGCCGAGCGGCTCAACAGCGTGATCAAGCAGCAGAGCTTTGCCGAGCGCATCGAGCAAGATCTGCAGCAGGCCGATCTGCCGCTCACCGTGCCGGAGTATCTGCTGGTGCGGGTTGGCGTGGCGCTGCTGCTGGCCATCGGCGCGCTGCTGCTCTGGCGCTCGATCCTGGCGATCCCGCCGGCAATGCTGGTTGGCTATATCATCCCGATCTTTTGGCTGCGGCGGCGGCGCACCCTGCGCAACCGCGCGTTCAACGACCAGCTGGCCGAAACACTGGCGCTGATCGCCGCCTCGATGCGCGGCGGCTTCAGCTTGCTTCAGTCGGTTGCACAGGTGGCGAAGGACGCCCCCGAGCCGACCAAGCGCGAGCTGACGCGCGTCGGGCAGGAGATCCAGCTTGGCTTGAGCCTGCCGCAGGCGCTCGATAACCTGGTGGTGCGCATGGAGAGCGAAGACCTCGACCTGGTGGTGACGGCGATCAAGATCCACGCACGGGTCGGCGGTAACCTGACGACCATACTCGATACCATCAGCAATACCATCCGCGAGCGTGCGCGCTTGCGCCGCGATGTGCGCGTGATCACATCGATGCAGCGGATGTCGAGCTATATCATTGGCTTTCTGCCGATCGGCCTGGCGCTGATTATTTTCACCATCAACCCGAAGTACATGAGCAAGCTATTTCTGCCGGGCTGGACGCTCTGCATCCCGATTGGCGCGATATTCTTCTGGCTGATCGGCTTTTTGGTCATTCGCAAGATCGTCGATATCAAGGTGTGAGGCGCGCGCGATGGTAATGATAGTAGCACTGAGCGTCATGGCCGCCTTGAGCATAGGCTTTGTGGTTGTCGGTGTGATGGCAACCCAGCGCGATAAACAGCTCAGCCGGCGGCTCGACGTGTACCTTTCGACTGGCGACCCCGAGCAAAGTGTGACGCTGAAGGAGCTTGAGCTTTCGAAGCCCTTTCGCGAACGGGTGATCTTTCCTGCCGCGCAGCGCGCTGCACGCCTGTTCGTATGGATGCTGCCGAAAACTCGCGTTCAAGCTTTGCGGCAGCGCCTGGTGATGGCCGGTAACCCTTCGAATATTCAGCCAACGGCGTTTATTGGCGTCAAGGGCCTGGTGATGGTGCTGACGGTCGGCATGTCGTTGGCCTTCGGCTACCTGACGCATTACCCGGCGACGTTTTTTAACATGCTGATGCTGGGCTTGCTCGCGTTTTGCTCGTTCGCGCTGCCCGACTTCTGGCTTTCGCGGCGTGTTACGCAGCGCCAGCTGGCGATCGTGAATGCGCTTCCCGACGCCCTCGACCTGCTGGTGATCGCCAACGAGGCCGGCCTGAGCTTCGAGAGCGCAATGCAAGAGATCACCAGCAAGTGGGATAACGAGCTTGCGGCGGAGTTCGGGCGAGCGCTCGCCGACATGCGCATGGGCCAGGCGCGCCGCGAGGCGCTGACGGCGCTTGGCGATCGGACTGGCGTGCTTGATGTGAACACCTTTGTCTCGGCGGTGAACCAGGCCGAGAGCATGGGCGTGAGCATTGGACGGGTGCTGACGGTGCAGGCCGAGGAGCTGCGCGTGAAGCGCCGCCAGCGCGCGCAGGAGCGTGCCAACCAGGCCCCGGTGAAAATGATGATCCCACTGGTGTTTTTGATCTTCCCGTCGATCTTTGCGGTGCTGCTCGGGCCGGCTGTGCCCGAGCTGCTGACGGCTTTCGGCGGCCTGTGAGCGCGTGCGAGCAAGTTCGGCGTATCGAATAGTATTTCAGGAATGACACCGCAATGTACGATGAGCAGAATCTCAAACCCGAAGAGCTATACGAGCGCGGCTTAGCTTACTACCGTGCGGCCGAATGGGAAGCTGCCATTCAGGATTTTTCGCGGCTGCAGGCTACGAGCAATGCCTTCCCCGAGGTCGATGATCTGCTGGCCAATGCCAAGTTGAAGATCGAGATTGAGCGATCCGAGGCGCCGCCCGGAATTCTGCCGCCTAAATACCGTACGTTTCTGCGCCCGCGGTTTGCCACTGCGGTGCCGGTGCTGCTGATCCTGGGCTTGCTCCTGCTGGCGCTCCGGCCCAAAACCGACCCAGCGCCAACGAGCGCCCCCGCGCCGACGCAGGCGCTGGCGCTGCCCACCCGCGCCCCGACAAATACGCCGGTGCCGGCGCCGACGGGCACGGCCGCGCCAACAGGTACGCCAGCGCCTACCGCGACGCCTGGCCCCGGCACGCTGGTAGTGCGCCTGGCGGCGCAGCAGTCGCAGCCACAGCTCGACAGCATCGAATTGATCCTTGATGCGTCGGGCAGCATGGGCGCGCTGGTTGGCAATCGGCGCCGTATTGATATTGCTCACGACGCGCTGGCAACCCTGATCGGCCAGATGCCGGAAGGCGTTAATGTCGGGCTGCGCACGTATGGCCACCGCCGCTCGGGCGACTGCAACGACATTGAGCTGGTGGTGCCGCCTGGGCCGCTCGACCCGGCCAACATGACGGCGCATATCAATGCGATAAACCCGGTGCGCTTGGGCCAGACGCCACTTGGCGCCAGCCTGAGCCTGGCGGGTGAAGATCTCAAGGCGGTGTCGGGTGATGTTCGCGTGGTGCTCGTGACCGACGGGGAAGAAACCTGCCGTGCCGACCCGGTACGTGTGGCAGCGCAGCTGCGCGCGAACAACCCCCGCCTTACACTCGACGTGATTGGCTTCAATGTCGACAGCCGTACGTCGGCGCGGCTTGGCGCGATAGCGCAGGCTGGCGGCGGGCGCTACTTTGACGCAGCCGATGCCCAGCAGCTGGTTGATGCGCTGCGCCAATCGGTGCTGCGTACGTACCGGGTGCGCGACGCGGCTGGCAACGAGGTGTACACTGGCCAGCTGGGCAGCAGCGCCAACCTGCCTGCCGGCCGCTATACCGTCGAGATCGCCGGCGCGGCGCCGCTGACGATCGGCGGTGTGACTGTGGATGGCGCACATCCGGCTACAGTCGAGCTGCACGAGGAGAATGGCAAACTGGTAGCGACTTTAGCGCCCTGACCGGGCTTCGAGCTAGGCACCGGCTGGCGCGTTGAGCTGGTCGAAGAACGGCCGCAGTTTGGCGTAGGTCTGGTCGAGGGCTTCGGGAATAAGCTTGGTGCCGCCGACGATCGGCATAAAGTTCGAGTCGCCGTTCCAGCGCGGCACGATATGCATGTGCAGGTGTTCGTCGATGCCGGCGCCGGCGGTGCGGCCGAGGTTCATGCCGATGTTGAAGCCATGCGGCGCCAGCGCTTCAGCAAGGATTGCCACGCAGCGCTGGGTAAGATCGAACAGCTCGTGCGCACTGGCAGGCGCCAGGCCGGGCAGATCGGCAGTGTGGAGGTAGGGCACTACCATCAGGTGCCCGGTGTTATACGGGTAGAGGTTCATCAATACATAGCAGCCGGTGCCACGGTATAGCACCAAGCTGCTCGAATTCGGCTCAGTTTGGCCGTTTGCGCATAGCACGCATGCCGGATCGGCAGGGGTAGCTGCGCTTTTGATATACGCCATGCGCCATGGTGTGAATTTAATGTCCATGTGGAAACGCTCCTCTTGGTAGGGTGCCCGACAGGCGCATCATACCACGACCGCTGCCAAGTGGTAGCAGGCGCACGCCGCGACCGCGAGAGGAACGTTTTGGTGGTAAGGAGGATGTTGGGCAATGCGAGCATATTCTACACGACATCGCAAGCCTCGCGCGCAGAGTATGGTCGAGTTTGCGCTGATTCTGCCGGCCTTGGTGCTGCTGATTGTTGGAATTGTTGAGATGGGCTATGCGACGTTCATCTATGTTGAAGTGAACAACGCAGCACGCGAGGGCGCTCGTTCGGCGGCGGTACACGCCTGCCCAAACAACGACGATTATATCGCGATTCGAGCAGCGGCGCGCGCTCGGGTGGTCGCGCTGGTCGATCAATCGAGCATTACGCCGCGGCTCGACTATATCGGCGTATCGGTCGACACCGCGCCGAGCACCCCGCTGTCTACCGGCACAACCGGGTATGTTGGCCTGCCGAAGCAGAGCTTTGGCGACCCAGTGACGGTGACGGTGCAATACTCGTTTGATCTACTCGACCCGCTTACGCGCAGCGTCATCCCGCATGTGAACGTTGATGCGGTGGCGAGCCGTACGATCACGACTGGCTGCCAGGTGACATCCGGGTTCGTGCCGACGCCGACGCCGGTGCCGCCGACGCCGACGCCAAGCGACACGCCGACGCCAAGCGACACGCCGACGCCAAGCGACACGCCGACGAACACAGCGACGAGCACGGCCAGCCCGACCAGCACTTCGACCAGCACGCCGAGCAATACGCCGACGCGCACCAACACGCCAACGATTACGAATACGCCGAGCAATACGCCGACGCGGACGAGCACGCCGACGCCGAGCAATACGCCGACGCGGACGATCACGCCGACGCCGAGCAATACGCCGACGCGGACGATCACGCCGACGCCGAGCAATACGCCGACGAATACACTGACGCCAACCGCGAGCGGCACGCCAACCAAGACGCTGACGCCGACGAATACGAGCACGCCGACGATCACGCCGACGCCGACAAACACGCCAACGCGCACCAACACGCCGACGATTACAAACACGCCGACGCGCACCAGCACGCCGACGATTACAAACACGCCAACAAACACGCCGACGCGCACCAACACGCCGACGGTTACGAATACGCCGACGCCGAGCAATACGCCGACGCGCACAAGCACGCCAACGATCACGCCGACGCGCACAAGCACGCCAACCGCCACCAGGACATCGACGCCGACGAATACGCCGCTGGCGCCACCGACAAACACGCCGACGCCAACGCCGCAGCCGCTGGCGGTGAGCGTGCTGCCTCAGAAGTATACGGTGACGAATGGTGGAACTGTAGCGGCGCCGTTCTACCTGCAGGTGCAGGTGTACAACCCGCTCACCGGCCAGGGTATTGCCGGTGTCACCGTCACGATCTATCGCTCGAAGAATGGTGTTGCCCAGTCGTCGCTCACGCTGACAACCGACTCGAATGGCATCGCGCAGATCTGTGGTATGTCGGGGTACACCGTGTCGGATCAGCTGCAAATCGGCTACCCGGATGTTTCGGCGCCGGGGTATATAACCGCGCCAGGCGATAGCAACGTGCCGGTGACGACATCGCCGGGCGTGCCATCATTCTGCTAGAGACGAAGCTGATGAAGAGTAATCGTACACAACATGGGCAGGCGTTGATCGAGTTTGCGCTGGTGGCGGTGCTGCTGCTGACGCTGCTGATGGGCGGTGTTGATTTCGCGCTGGCCTACTCGTCGCAGGTGGCGCTGCGCAATGCAGTGGCCGAAGGGGGCTACTACGCCATGCAGCACCCGCGCGACGAGCCAGGCATTCGCGGGCAAGTCGAGAGTGAGCTGGCCCAGCGCACATTTCTCGAAGAGGTGAGCGTCACGATAAACCAGTGCATCGACGACGCGGTAGGCAGCAAGGAAACGACGATCGAGGCGACATACCACCACAATCTGCTGTTTAGCTACCTGGTGCCCAGCATGCAGGTGACGCTGCGCAGCCGGACGGTGGTTCCGCAGCTGGGTTGTTGAGCGAGGAGCAAGGACATGATCCGACGACATGCGCATCAGCCGGGCCAGGCGGTAGTACTGGTGGCGCTGGTGCTCGTGCTGCTGGTGGCGCTGGTGGGCTTGGGCGTCGACGGCGCATATGCATTTGCGCAACGCCGCAATGCCAATATTGCGGCCGACTCGGCGGCGATGGCCGGCGCTCGCGCGCTGCTCGATGCGAACCTCGACAGCTCGCAGAATCATAACAGCACGGTGTACAACGCGATCGACAGCTACCTGAACGCGCATCTTAGCGGCAGCTCGGCCGGGTCGATCAGCTGGACGGCCTACTATATCAGCAAGGTCGGCATGCCGATTGGCAGCGCGATTGCGAACGATAGCAGCTCGGTGCCACAGGTGAAGGGCATCAACGAGAACTCAAATGATATTCGTGGGGTTTCGGTTGAGCTGCACTATACGTTCCACACCTTTTTCATGCCGCTGATGGGGCGCGACACGCTGAACGCCCAAGCGTTTGGGCTGGCGTTCGTCGGCCCGCTGGGCGGCGCGAGCGGGGTGGACATTGTGCCGCTGGCGATCAACCGTACGTGGGCGTCGCTGTGGTCGCGCTCGGTGACAGGAACGGCGTGGGATATTGATATGTTCAGCTCGACCGTCACGACCTCGACAAGCG
>CALLYN010000429.1 GCA_937858455.1 uncultured Kouleothrix sp. | reverse complement strand
TGGCCCGGCTGCTGAAGCAGCTGCGCGGCAGATCGTGATGCCGCGCCGGTTTGGCGCCGCGCTCGCGCTGCTGCTCGCCATCGCCGGGCTGTGTGCCTGCCAAGGCGAGGGGCTGGCGCGCTTTGGCGGAGCCGCCGGCGCGACCACGCCCGATCGCGCGATCGACGTGTTTTTTACCACGCCCACACTGATCTACCCCGACAAACCCTGGCAGCGGCAGGCGGTGCCGCTGCTGCGCCGCTTTCTGGCCGACATCGACGCCGCGCGCAGCAGCATCGACCTGGCATCGTTTGATTTTGACCTTGGCGAGATCACCGACGCGCTGATCCGCGCCCGGCAGCGTGGCGTAACTGTGCGCCTGGTGATCGACAGCGAAAACCTGATCGCGCCCGAGACATCCGAGCAGGCCGGGCGCTTCGCACGAGCGGGCGTGGCGCTGCGGGCCGACCGGCGCGAGCCGTTTATGCACCACAAGTTCGCGGTGATCGACGGCCGGCTGGCCTGGCTTGGCTCGTGGAATATGACCGAGAACGACACCTACCGCAACAACAACAACATGCTGCGCCTCGCCAGCCGCGAGCTTGCCGCCGACTACAGCCGCGAGTTCGAGCAGCTGTTTGCGGGGCGCTTTGGCGGCAGCAAAACCAGCGATACTCCCTTCCCGGCCACGCGCGTGGGTGAGGCGCGGCTGGCGGTATACTTCTCACCCGAAGACGGCGTCGCGCAGCATGTGCTCCAGCGCATCGCCAACGCCAGGCGCAGCATCGATTTCATGGCCTTCTCCTACACTGCCGCGCCGATCGCCGACGCAATGATCGCGCGCGCACGCGCCGGCGCCAGCGTGCGCGGCGTAGTCGAGGCCCAGAATGCGAATGGCAGCCAGGCGTCGTTCGGGCAGCTGCGCGCAGCCGGCATCGATGTGCTCACCGACGGCAACTGCTACATGATGCACCACAAAGTGATAGTAATCGACGAAGCGACGGTGATCACCGGATCGTACAACTTTACCAGCAGCGCCGAGCACGATAATGACGAAAACCTGATCATTATCGACGATGCCGCAGTAGCGCGGGCATACCTAGACGAATTCGAGCGCGTGTATCGCTGGGCGCGCAATCCGTCACGATGCCAATAAAAAACCACGTGGCCGAATACACATCGGCTGGCCACGTGGTTCCACACACAACTCGCCCAGGTAATGCACAAATACGCTAAGCGTTTTTCTTCTTGCGCCCGCGCCCTTTTGGCGCAACTGCCTCGGGGGCATCGGTTGAGACAGCCTGGGCTGCGGCAGTTACCTGAAACCGCAATAAATCGTCTTTTGTGCGCCGGAAATCAATCGTTAAGTTGCGTCGGCGCGCGGCGGCCTTCAATCGGTTGCGTACGGTTAAACGATTCTCGCCCGGATCCAACAGCGCCTCGCCATAGTCGCCTTCGCCATACTCACCTAGAATTTCGTCGTATTGCTCTTCAATTAGCTTACGCTGGCCCTTACCCTTGTTTTCGATCGCCCGCACTTCGTCCTGTGAGAGTTTGCGCACATTTGGCATTGTTCACCTCGCATAATAAGCGTATATACGGCTAATGCCCATCATAATACAGTTAACATTTTTTTGCAAGCATCATATTTGAAAACCGGCCATCGCTTGTTTTTGGCAATAAGCATTCGTGATCAGGCCGATAAGGTTATGTCGAAATAGCCAGGTGGGCTTTGTGCGTACGATTAGCCGGCATAAGCACAACCTGCCGATCAGGCTGCTTGACGCCTGTTTGCGCGGATTGCACAGCGTATTAGCCGCGCGATCACACATTCTGCCATGTCTGACCGAATAGTTATCTGGCGCACCGGCTTTTCTGGTATAATCGATGATAGAGGTGTTTGCTATGCGAAAAGCGTATCGACACCAGAATAGCATTGTGAAGGGAGAGCCCGCGCGCATGCAAGAGCAGTCATCGTCATCGACCCAGGCAACTCAAAAAGCAACCCTCAGCATGAACGCGCCAGTGCTCGCAGCACTCACTGCGATAGCTTGCGTACTCCTATCGTTTTTTGGCTACACCCAGCCGGTGATCATGGGCATTGTGCAAGGTTTAGGCGAATTTCTACCGATCTCGTCGTCGGCGCACTTGATTCTGGTGCCCTGGCTGTTTGGCTGGCATGGCGGCGTGATCGATTCGCTGACCTTCGATGTCGCGCTGCATATTGGCACGCTGGTGTCGCTGCTGATCTACTTTTGGAAAGATTGGCTGATGCTGCTGCGCGCCATACCCGGCCTGGCCGAGTGGGCGCTGGCCAAGATGCGCGGCGACCCGACGCGGCGGCGCAACCAGGCCGAGCACATCCTCAGCTCGGTGATCTTCGCTACCGTCCCCGGCGCACTGCTCGGCGTGCTGCTCGAAAAAGCCGCCGAGCAGGCGCTGCGCGCGCCACTGCTGATCGCCACAACTCTGACAATTATGGGCGTGCTGCTGTACGCCGCCGACCGGCTGCAGCCGCAGATCAAGCCGCTTGAAACGATCTCGTGGCGCGATTCGCTGCTGATTGGCCTGGCCCAGGCCTGCGCGCTGATCCCCGGCGTGTCGCGCTCGGGCGGTACGATCACCATGGGCCGGCTGCTGAAATTCGACCGCCAGGCCGCCGCGCGCTACTCGTTTCTGCTGAGCGCGCCGATCACCGGCGCCGCTGTGGCGCTGAAGCTGCCCGATATGCTGGCCATCCCGCGCAGCGAGATCGATGTCTTCCTGATCGGCGTGCTGGTTTCGGGCGTGGTCGGCGCGCTCGCGATCGGCTTTCTGCTCGATTACATCCGCCGCGCCGGCTTTGGCGTGTTCGCGCTCTACCGTGTGCTGCTGGCGCTGGTGATTGTGGCGGTGTACTTCACACGCTAGCCACCTGCATCGCGCCACGCCGGCCGCGTTTCAGTGCAAAGTCAGATTCTCTCCGCCTTTCCTGCTGCGGGAAAGCGGTAGATACAGCCCAGTGTGGCGGTTTCGGCAAGGCCGAAACCGCCACACTGGTTTGTGTTCGTCTCATGTGCCCGGGGCAGCAATCAAATGGCGTTGCGCTAGCCCGGCCGGAAGCGCCAGACGGTTGCCGCGCCCTCATGCCCATGCTATAATCCTGGCCGCGAACCTGCTTAACCCGTGAATAGCGCAGTACAACGCCACAGCGAAGGAAACCGTATGCGCCATAATCATAAACAACCGCAGCTTACGCGCGCAGCGCTGCGCCAGCGCCTGCTCCAGCTGGTGCGCCAGGGCGCGGCGGAAACGACGATCGACGCCCAGATCGACGACTTACTCGAAGAGATCCTGCACGACGAAGAGCTGATCGACGACGACCTGGTGGCGCAGCCCGCGCCGGCATGGGCCGACACGCGCGACGAAGACAGCCGCGTGGTAGTGACAGGGATGGGTGTGCTGACGCCGCTGGGCATTGGCTTGAGCGCGTTCTGGAGCGGCCTTGCCGCCGGACGCAGCGGCGTCGGGCCGATCACGCTGTGCAACCCCGGCGACTCGCCCAGCCGGATCGCCGCCGAAGTGCCTGGCTTCGAGCCACGCGATTACCTCGAAGCCAAAGAGGCCCGCCGGATCTCGCGCGCCAGCCAGTTCGCGGTAGCCGCCGCGCGCATGGCCCTGGCGGACTCGGGGCTGGCCGTGAGCGACGACAATCGGCGCGAGATCGGCGCGCTGATCGCCAATGGCAGCAGCTCGCCGCCCGACACCGAGCTTGCCGCGCGCACGCTGATCGAGCGCGGCTTCGGCAAGGTCAATCCGTTCTATATCACCGGCTCGCTGCCAAACATGCCCTCGTGCCAGGTGGCCATTCAGCTGGGCCTGCTGGGCTACAACACCGCGATCGCCACCGCCTGCGCCGCCAGCTCGCAGGCGATCGGCGAGGCCGCCGAGGTGATCCGCCGCGGCGACGCGGCGGTGATGCTGGCCGGCGGAACCGAGGCGCCGATCTGCCAGCTGACGCTGGCCAGCTTCTGCGCGATCCGCGCGCTCTCGACGCGCAACGACGACCCCGCGCGCGCCTCGCGGCCGTTCGACGCCGCGCGCGATGGCTTTGTGCTCGGCGAGGGCGCGGGCGTGCTGGTGCTCGAACGGCTCTCGGATGCGCGGCGCCGCGGCGCGCGGATCTACGCCGAGATCATCGGCTATGCCTCGACGTGCGACGCCTTCCACGTTACCGCGCCGCACCCCGAAGGCGACGGCGCCGCCCGCGCGATGGCCGCGGCGCTGGCCCGCGCCCGGCTCAGCCCGCAGCAGATCGATTACATCAACGCACACGCCACCAGCACGCCCGTCGGCGATGTGTCGGAAACGCTCGCGATCAAGCGCGCCTTCGGCGAGTATGCCAACAGCGTGCCGATCAGCTCGACCAAATCGATGATCGGGCACCTCACCAGCGCGGCCGGCGCGGTCGAGGCCGCCGCCACCATCCTGGCGCTCCAGCACGGCCTCATCCCGCCGACGATCAACCTCGAGCAGGCCGACGCAGTATGCGACCTGGACTACGTGCCGAACCAGGCGCGCCCGGCGGCGCTGCAGATCGCGATGTCGAACTCGTTCGGCTTTGGCGGGGTGAATGGCGTGCTGGTGTTTCAGAAGCCAGGGGGCGTGTAGGCCGCGATTATGCCGCCAGCGGCGCGCAGGGCATGTCCGGCAGCAGCCGCTCGATCCTGCGCAGCAGCTCGTCGATGTCGAATGGCTTGTCGACAAAGTCGGTGCAGCCGATCCGCCGCATCCAGGCCCACGGCAGCAGCGTGTCGTAGATCGTGGTTCCGAGAATTGGCGTGGCCGCCAGAACCGGCTCGGCGTGCAGCCGCCGCGTGGTCTCCCAGGCAGGCTGGCCGGGCAGCGACAGCGCCGAGAGGATCAGGTCGGGCTGGGCGCTGCGCGCGGTGCACAGCGCTTCGTCGCCAGGCGCCGCCTCGATCACCCGAAAGCCGACGCCACGCAACAGCCGCCCGACAATATCGCGGTGGTCGGATGCGTCGTCGATGATCATGATCGTGCGCTGTGCCATAGGGCGGCCTCACGAGCGGCTGCGTGCGGGTTCCACTTACTACAAATGCGCCGCCGCACAAAAAAGTTTCGCACACAAACTATTTTAACCGAACGTTAATTACTAGTGGCCGTCGCAGCGGCTATTTCGCAATCCAATGCGGAATCAAGTCGTGAGCAATTTGTAACGCTAATGCTGCGCTTACGCGCCGCCGGCCGATGGCCAGGGCGCCAAGGATACACGAATGAGCTGGGATATTGTCGGGCACGCCTGGGCGATCGATTTCCTGCGGCGCTCGATCGCCGGCGGCAGGGCGGCCCACGCCTACCTGATCAGCGGGCCGGCCGGCGTGGGCAAATCGCGGCTGGCGCTGCGGCTGGCCCAGGCGCTGAACTGCGAGCGCGGCGGCCCCGACCCGTGCCTGCAATGCCGAGCCTGCAAGCAGATCGAGCGCGGCAGCTACCCCGACGTGCGCGTCGCCGGCATGGCCAGCCAGACGGCCGGGCTCAAGCCCGAGGAAGCCGCGCGCCAGCGCGACCTGAAGATCGACACCGTGCGCGACTGGCTGGCCGATATCAACCTGCGCCCGTACGAGGGCCGGCGGCGCGTGTTCATCCTGCACGACGCCGAGCGGCTCACCGAGGCAGCCTCAAACGCAATGCTCAAGACGCTCGAGGAGCCGCCGCCCTACGCCACGCTGGTGCTGGTGGCCCACACCGCCGGCGAGCTGCTGCCGACGATCGTCTCGCGCTGCCAGCCGCTCAAGCTGCGGCCAGTGGCGCGCGCGGCGGTGACGGCGGCGCTGCGCGAGC
>CALLYN010000428.1 GCA_937858455.1 uncultured Kouleothrix sp. | reverse complement strand
AGGATGCGGACGCTGTGCTTGAGCAATCTCTTCGTCTTTGGTGTTTCGTCTTTCGTTCTCCATCGGGAGGGCGTCGGTGATGATCGCGTCGTAGAGCGCGCGCGTCTCGTCCATGGGCGGCACGCCCAGCTCGTCGTCGAGCAGGCGGCGCAGCTGCTCGTAGCGCCGAATGGCGGCGGCGCGGTTGCCCGCGTAGTACTCGGCGCGCATTGCGGCGCGCTGCAGATCTTCCTGCAGTGGGCTGAGCGCCAGCGCGCGCTCAAGCGCGTCGAGCGCGGCCGCGTAGTCGTGCTGGGCCTCGTGGCGCTGCGCCAGCGCGGCGTAGCCGCGCTGCGCGAGCTGGCGGTAGCGCTCGCGCAGGCCCTCGGCCCAGCTTTCGAACTCTTCGCAGTCGGGCAGGCTAAAGCCGGCCAGAAAATCGCCGCGGTAGAGCGCCAGCGCGGCGGCCAGCGGCTCGGGCGCGCCGTTGGGGGTGGCGATGGCGCGCTCGAAACGGCGCGCGTCGACAACCGTCGCCGGCGCGAGCGCCAGCGTGTCGTCGGCGGCCTCGATCGCCGGGCCGAGCTCTTTGCGCAGGCCATACAGCGAAGTGCGTAGCACCTGCTGCGCCGACGCGCGGTCTTGGTCGGGCCAGAGCAGGGCCAGCAGCTGATCGCGCAGCACCGGGCCGGGCTGCGCCGCCAGGTAAAACAGCAGCGCCCGGCTTTTGCGCCGCGAGATGCTGAGTGCTCGGTCGTTGAGCAGGAGCTGAGGTGGGCCAAGCAGTTGGATCGATAGCATGGCACGATTATACCAGATTGCGCATCGGCAGGCGGCGCGCGGCTTTGACGCTGCCCGCCATGCCTGCTAGAATGCGGCTATTCGCAATAGCTTGAGGGGCACTATGATCACCGATATCTCCGCGCTTGAGGCGCGTTTTCTGCGCTATGTTCAGATCGATACCCAGAGCGACGAGGAGTCGGCGAGCGTGCCGAGCACTGCCAAGCAGTACGACCTGCTGCGGCTGCTCGAGCGCGAGCTGCGCGACATGGGCGTGGCCGACGCGCGCATCACCACGCAGGGCTTTGTGATAGGCAGCATCCCCGCCACCGCTGCCGGCGCCGTGCCGCGCGTGGCGTTTCTGGCGCACGTCGACACCGCGCCGGCCTACAGCGGCACCGGCGTCAAGCCGATCGTGCACCGCGCGTATGCCGGCGGCCCGATCGCCCTGCCCGACGACCCAGCCCAGGTGCTGCGGCCCGAAGACAACCCCTACCTGGCCCAGAAGCTCGGCGACGATATTGTCACCGCCAGCGGCACCACGCTGCTTGGCGCCGACGATAAGGCCGGTGTGGCGATCATCATGGCGCTGGCCGAGCACCTGCTGGCGCACCCCGAGATCCCGCACGGCGAGGTGCGCGTGTGCTTCACCGTCGACGAAGAGATCGGCACCGGCATTAATAGCCTTGACTTAGCCGACCTCGACGTCGATTACGCGTACACGCTCGACGGCGCCGAGCTGGGCGAGCTGGTGTACGAAACCTTCTCTGCCGATAAGGCCGTGGTCGCGGTTACCGGCGTCTCGATTCACCCCGGCTCGGCGTTCGGTAAGCTGGTGAATGCGCTCAACCTGGCGGCCAAGATCGTCGACGCGCTGCCGCAGCACACCCGCACGCCCGAGACCACGCGCGACCGCGAAGGCTTTGTGCACCTGTACCAGATGCGCGGAACGGCGGCACAGGCCGAGCTATCGTTTATTCTGCGCGATTTCGACCGCGACGGGCTCGAGCGCCACGGCGAGCTGCTGCGCGCGGTGTGCGCGGCGGTGCAGGCCGGCGAGCCGCGCGCAAGCATCAGCTGCACGATCACGCCGCAGTACCGCAACATGCGCTACTGGCTCGAAGACGATATGCGCCCGGTCGAGGTGGCCACGCGCGCCATGCGTTCGCTGGGCGTCGAGCCGTTCTCGCCGCCCATCCGCGGCGGCACCGACGGCTCGAAGCTCACCGAGCGCGGCCTGCTGACGCC
>CALLYN010000427.1 GCA_937858455.1 uncultured Kouleothrix sp. | reverse complement strand
CGGCTGCTGCGCCAGCTGCAGGCCGAGGTGGCGCTAGGCGCAGGCACGCTGGCGGCGCTCGAAGACTGCGCCGGCGCCGGGCTACTGGCCGATGCGCTGCAGTCCGATCTGGCCGCCACCCGCGAGCGCGTGCTGAGCCTGCTGGGCCTGCTCAGCGACGCACAGGCAATCGCGCGAGCGCGCGCGCCGCTGCTGCGCGGTTCGGCCGAGCAGCGCGCCTACGCGCTTGAAGTGATTGAGACGCAGGTCGACGCCGAGCTGCGCGCGCTGGCCCTGCCGCTGCTGGGCGACGGCCCGCCCGACAAATGGCTGCGGCAGCTGGCGGCAGCCACGCCCCAGCGCCGTATCGGCATGGTCGCCCGGCTGGCCGAGCTGATCGCCAATGCCGACGGGCAGCACCCCGGCTGGGTGCGCGCCTGCGCGATCTACAGCGCCGCAATGATTGGCGCACCCGAGCTGGCCGAGGCCATTCGCCCGCTGGCCGCCTCGGCCGACCCGCTGCTGCGCGAGACCGCGCAGTGGGCGCTGGGCCAGGGCTCACCGCATACCACCACGCCGCACAACGGCTCAGGAGCGCACGCTATGCTCTCGCGCATCGAAAAAGTGCTGATATTGAAAACCGTGGCGATCTTCGCCGAGACGCCCGACGAAGTGCTGGCCGATGTCGCCGGGCTGCTGCACGAGGCCGAGGCGCCAGCCGGATCGACGATCTTCCGCAAAGGCGACTCCGGCACCAGCATGTTTATCATCATCGAGGGCGAGGTGCGCGTGCACGACGGCGACCACACCCTCAACCACCTGCATACCCGCGACGTCTTCGGCGAGATGGCGCTGCTCGACCCCGAGCCGCGCGTGGCCTCGGTGACGGCGGTTGCCGACACGCAGCTGCTGCGGCTCGACCAGGAGCCATTCTACGAGCTGATGGACGAGCGCAACGAAGTGGCGCGCGGCGTGATCCGCGTGCTAACCCGCCACTTGCGCGCACGCGTGCGCGACCTCGGCGAGGCCCGCGCCCAGCTTGGCGAGGCCGCGATTACAATCCGATCATAGGCGTATACCAGGCCGCCGGAAAACCGTTTTTCATGATAGACTATCTTCTCGATCTGGTACGTGTTCATCTTCTGTGCGCGGTTTTTCCGTGCTGCGCCTGGAAAAACCGCACACCATACCGAGCACGGTACCGCTCTGCCGAAGGCTGAGCGCGCCAGCTGCGTAAGTCCAAAGCATATATCGGCGGCACGTAAACACGCCTCGCACATAGGAGCAGCGCCATGCAAGCGGCATTCCACGCCCGACTGCCTCACGCCTTTCGCCGCGTCGTCGCCCTCGTTCTGGCACTCGGGGTTGCCGCAGCTTCGGCGCTGGGGCCGGGCGCGCCACGCGCCTACGCCGCCTCGTTCAGCGTCACAAACACCAACGACAGCGGCCCTGGATCGCTGCGCCAGGCCATTCTCGACGCCAACGGCAGCCCCGGCCTCGATACGATCAGCTTCAACCTCGTCGGCAGCAGCGGGCGGACGATCGCGCTGGATTCGGCGCTGCCGCTCATTACCGACCCGGTGACCATCGACGGGCTGACCCAGCCGGGCGCGAGCTGCGCCAGCTGGCCGCCGACGCTGCAGATCGAGCTGACACGCAGCCCCGACGGCGAGGGCGAGGGCGAGTCATTCAACGGCATCTCGCTCAGCCCATTCGTCAGCGGCAGCACCATCCGCGGCCTGGTGATCAACCGCTTCAGCATCGGCATCGACATGCCCTACAGCACCAATACCACCATCGAGTGCAACTTCATCGGCACCAGCGCCGACGGCGCCAGCGCGCGCGGCAACAGCATTGCCGGCATCTACATCCAGCAGAACGCCTCCGGCAACCGGATCGGCGGGCCGGCGCCAAGCCAGCGCAACCTGATCTCGGGCAACGCCGAGCAGATCGCCCTGATAAGCTTCAGCGTCGGCGTGAAGCCCAACAACAACCTGATTCAGAATAACTACATCGGCACCGATGTGAGTGGCAGCTTCGGAATGGGCGGCGCAGGCGCGGGCATCTACCTTTACGGCGCCGATGCCAACCGGATCATCGGCAACCTGATCTCGGGCAACGGCGGCGCGATCCAGGTCGGCGGCGACTTGTCGCGCCCCGCCACCGGCACGACCATCCAGGGCAACTTCATCGGCACCAACGCCGCCGGCACCTCCGCGATCACCAACAGCGGCTATGGCATCAATCTCTACACGATCAGTGGCACCAACGCGGTGCGCGGCACGCTGATCGGCGGCCCCAACCCCGGCGACGGCAACCTGATCTCGGGCAGCGAAGGGCCGGGCATTGTGCTGAACGCGGACACCAATACCATCCAGGGCAACTTCATTGGCACCAACGCTGCCGGCACCGGCGCGCTGGGCAATACCAGCAGCGGCATCGATCTGTTCGGCGGCACCGGCAATACCATCGGCGCCGGCAACATCATCGCCTACAACCACGGCGCCGGCGTGCACCTGCGCGCCGGCACGGGCAACAGCGTGCGCGGCAGCGCGATCTTCAGCAACACCGGCGGCGGCATCGCGCTCGACGCCGGCGCGAATAACGACCAGGCCGCGCCGACGCTCACCGCGGCCGTGCCCGGCAGCAGCACGACAAACGTGCAGGGCTGGATGCTCGGCGCGCCTAACACCAGCTACACGATCGATCTCTACGCCAACAGCGCGTGCGATCAATCCGGCTTCGGCCAGGCCCAGGCGCCGTTTGGCTCGCTGAGCGTCGCCACCGCCGCCGACGGCACCGCGCCGATCAGCGCGACGCTCAGCGGCGTGGCGGCTTTCAACCAGCCGATGACGGCCACGGCCACCGACCCGAGCGGCAATACCTCGGCGCTCTCGATGTGTGCGCCGGCCGGCCCCGACAACGACGCCTGGTATACCGCCTACAAGCTCGCCGCGACGCCAAGCGCTACTGTCAACCAGTACCTGTCGCTGCCTGGCCAGACGCGCTGGTATAAGTTCGACGTGCAGCCGCGCAGCCACGTGGTGGTGAACCTCAGCAACCTGCCGGGCGAGTACGACATGGCGCTGTTCAGCGATATTGGCGCGGCCGCCAGCGCGCTGGTGACGCCCGCGCCAACAACCCAGAGCCTGGCGGTGCAGCAGGCCCAGCTCGACTACGACGCGCTCGAGTCGAGTAATTTTGTGATCAACACCCTCGATCCGCAGCTTGTCAGCCCCGAGGCCTATACCGCCCAGGCGCTCAGCCCGGCGACGTTCCGCCCCAGTGTGCTGGCACCCTACGCGGTTTCACCCTTCAAAAGCTCGCCTTTCAAAAGCTCGCCTTTCAAAAGCTCGCCCTTCAAAAGCTCGCCTTTCAAAAGCTCGCCTTTCAAAAGCTCGCCCTTCAAAAGCTCGCCCTTCAAAAGCTCGCCTTTCAAAAGCTCGCCCTTCAAAAGCTCGGAGATCGAGGCGAGCCTGGCGCTCGACACCATGCTGCTGAGCGCGACTGCGATCGACGGCACCACGCCGCGCTCGCTGGAGCTCAACACCTGGGACACCGGCGGCGAGTACTACCTGGCAGTATACGGCGAGAATGGCGTGTACGACGCGCTAAACCAATACAGCCTCCAGGTGAGTGTAAACAGCACCGCCTGCAGCAGCGTGGCAACGCCCACGCCTAACGGCGCGCTGCTGCCCGGCGTCGGCGGCGGCTACCACACGATCTTCCTGACCGACCCGGCGCGCCTGGGCGGCAGCGCGGCCGAGAAGGCCACGCTGAGCCAGCGGCTCGCCACGCTGGCGGCCC
>CALLYN010000426.1 GCA_937858455.1 uncultured Kouleothrix sp. | reverse complement strand
CGGGGCGCTGCTGGCGGCGCGGCGCACGCTCGACATCGACGCCGAGATCGAGCGCGCCGACCAGGCTGGCGTGGCGCTCGTCAGCCGCGAGCACGCCAGCTACCCCGCAGCGCTGCGCCAGATCCCCTCTGCGCCGCCGCTGCTGTATGTGCGCGGCCGGCTGGCTCCCTCCGATGGATGGAGCGTCGCGGTGGTTGGCACTCGCTCGCCGACTTCGTATGGCAAAGAGGCGGCGCGGCGGCTGGCCGGCGACCTGGCCGGCGCAGGCGTGACGATCGTAAGCGGCTTGGCGATTGGCGTCGACACAATCGCGCACACCGCTGCGCTCGAGAGCGGCGGGCGCAGCATCGCAGTGCTGGCTTGTGGCGCCGATATGGTGTACCCCGAGCGCAATGCGCGCCTGGCCGAGCAGCTCTGCCAGGCTGGCGCGATCGTCTCGGAATTTCCGCTTGGCGCCAGGCCTACGCCGCAGATGTTCCCGGTGCGTAACCGCCTGATCAGCGGCCTTTCGCTCGGCACGCTGGTTGTCGAGGCCGGCATTGGCAGCGGCGCGCTGATTACGGTTGAGTACGCGCTTGAGCAGGGCCGCGACGTGTTCGCGGTGCCCGGCTCGATATTTTCGAAGGTCAGCCAGGGCACCCACCAGCTCATTCGCAATGGCGCCGCGCTTGTCGGCAGCGCGAACGATATCCTCGAGGCGCTGAACCTGAACACCATCGCGGTGCAGCAGGAAATTCAGCAGGCATTCCCCGACGACCCGGCCGAGGCCGCGCTGCTCGAGCTGGTGTCGTTCGAGCCGCAGCACATCGACGAGCTGCACCGCGCCAGTGGCGCCTCCGTCGCCGAGGTTGCGGCCATGCTGGCGCTGCTGGAGCTGAAGGGCCTGGTGCGCCAGGCCGGCGTGATGCAGTATGTGCGCGTGCGCGAGCTGCCGGCGGCGTACCTCGCGAGCTGAGCCTCGTTCTACTTCGCTACCACCATATAGCTTGGGCCGGGCTGCGCGCTGAGTGCCACCGCGCCGTTCTGGTTGGCGCACGCCAGCGGCGCGCCATCCCACGCGCTGCACGTCACGCTGGCGCCTGGTGTGGCCGCAATGCTTACCGGCTGCGCTTTCGCCGACCAGAACACCGCGATTGTGGCGCCGTCCGGCCGTGCTAGCCAGTAGCCCTCGACGCCGTCCGGCTGGCCTTCCAGCGGCCCCAGGTAGCTCGCGCCGCTCAGCAGCGCGGCCGCGTGGCGGTAGGCGGCGTAGGCTGGTCGCTTGCTCTGCACATTCGCCGGGTCGACCAGCGCGGTATGATAGAAGCTGTCGGTATCGTAGATGTACCATAGGTCGCCGATCAGGCCGTAGCGCAGCGCGCGCGCGTAGTATCGCCCAACCGCGTACGCCTGGGCCTGCTGGCAGCCTGGCGTCGTGCTGCGGCACAGCAGGCCGGTTTCGGTGATCAGCATTGGCTTGCGCGGCACGTTGTAGGCGCTCTGCAGGTCGATCAGGTATTGGGCTTTCCAATCGCGCGCGGTCGATGGCTCGTCGAGCGACCACCAGTACGCGTTGAATGGCAAAATATCGAATGCGTCGGCTGCACCAGCGAGGAAGACGCCTTCGAGAAAACGCGCCGAAGCGCCACTGCCGTTCGCGGGGTTGTACGGGCGGTCGAGCAGCAGGCTGCCATGCAGCACGTAGGCCTGCGGATCGGCGCTCTTGATGGCGGGGTACACTGCCTTCAGCATGGCGCCGTAGGCCCTGCCGCCATAGTATGGGTCGCTTTTCACGCCCCAGCAGCCATAGCCCGAGTCCGACGTAAAGATATACGCGTCGGGCTCGTTGCCGATCTGCCAGAACCGCACATTGTAGGGCGGCTGGCTATAGCGCGCCACTGCAGCGGCCATAAATTCGGCGAAGCGCTGGTACTTGGCCGGGTTGATCGGCGCGCAGTCGGCTCTGTAGGGCGCGGTGGCCCAGCGCGGGCTCGATCGGACGATCAGCAGCAGCGCGCGACCGCGCTGGCTGGCGGCGATCATGTCTGCCTCGGCGAGCTTGACGCTTGGCGCATTCCAGTTGTAGCCGCCGCCCTCGATCGGCTCGACATCGCGCCACAGTAGGTTGTTATCGCTGCGCAGCCAGCTTGCGCCAGCCGCGAGTGCGTCGTCGAAGCCGCGCTCGGGTGTGAAGCTGCTCAGCACCATGCCGAAGACCGACGGCGGGAAGCCGGGCAGCTGGCTGCCTTGCGCGAAGGTGACGAGTGGCATGTAGATCGGGTTGGCCGTGTGGTTCTGGCCGGTGGCGGTGGTGATGCGGAGCAGCGCTGCTACGCAGGCCAGCGCGGCGCCGAGCGCAGCCAGGCGACGGAGACGGAAGGTGCGCGCGATCATGCGAACCTCTCCTGACTTGTATGCAGCGATTACGTCGTGTGATACCAAATTCGCTTGATGACTTAGACTTTGGTGGGGGTTTGGGGGCGGCGAAGCCGCCCTCAAATTTCGTATTGTGTTGCACTCCGTGGCGAAGCCACGTAGGGCAATCTATACGTGATCAAGCGAACAGCGTATGAAACGTGCCGGCGCTGATCCGCCACCCGTTCCGAAACCGCGACCGTACAAGCGCCGACGCGCCCGGCGTGGCAGGGGCAAGTTTTGTGCCGCAGCTCATGTGCGCCTGCTGGCTGGCTCATCCAGCGCCGTGCGCATATTCGAACAGTTTAGTAGCGGCCAGTAGTAGCACGGGAAGATGTAACGCGCATGCCGGGTGCGTGCGCGCTAGCAGGGGTAAGTGAGTATGAGCGATCGATGGGTGCTTTATCATGCCGAGCGTGGCGGCACGCCCGACAGCCAAGGGCAGCTGCTGTATCGCAGCTCGCCCGAGGCGCAGGCTACGCAAACGTTCGTCGGCGGTGCGACTGTGCTCGATACCAGCGCGAATATCCACGACGCCGCCGGGTATTTTTTGCACCCGCGCGTGGCGCCGGTTCTCGATCGCCGGGCTGGCTATGCGCTGCACTTTACGGTGCAGCTGCTGGCCGAGGATCACGCGCCGAGCGACAAGAATGGCGATGGATCTGGCGACCGGGCCGGCTTCAGCGTGATCGCGCTGAGCAGCGACACGCGTGGCATCGAGCTGGGGTTCTGGCTCGACCAGGTGTGGGCTCAGGAGCAAGGAGCCGCCGAGCCGCCCGCCGGCACGCTGTTTACCCGCGCCGAGCACGCCCGGTTTGATACAAGCCGCATGGCCAGCTACACGCTGATGGTACGCGACGACGCGTATGCTTTGTCCAGCAACGGGCAGGTGCTGCTAACGGGCCGGCTGCGCGACTACACGGCGTTTGAAGGCCCGGTAAACCCGTACCGCACTCCCAATTTCATCTTTTTGGGCGACGACAGCGGCTCGGCCAGCGCGCTAGTGCGCCTGGCGTATGCCGCGCTTGAGATCGAAGGTGGCGCCAGCAGCTGATGCCGCGCTGCTGTGCGCTAGCTGGAGCGCGCGGCGCTGCGCCAGGGCGCGGCGGCCAGGCGCATTCGAAACCAGGCTGGCGCGCGCTCGAACAGCATCCAGCCAAGCAGCAGCAGCGCCAGCGCATTACGCAGGTTCAGCAGCAGTACGGGCAGCCGGCGCATCTTGATCAGATTGCCGTAGTCAAATGGGAATAGCAGGGTGGTGAGCGCGGCGATCAGCACAATCAGCAGCGCGTGCCGCCGCCGCAGCAGCGGGGCGAATGGCAGCAGCCAGATCAGGTATTGCGGCGAGAACACCTTGTTGGTGATGATGAACGCGAGTAGCGCTGCCGTGGCGTACACCACCAGCGTCTCGATCGCCCCTTCGCTGGGCCGCTCGCCTGGTGTGGTGCGCGGTTGCTGGCGGAAGCTTTGCCACGCGGCTGCGCACACCAGCGCAAATAGCCCCACAAACGCCATAGGCAGCCAGCGCAGCGCCGCAGCCGATGCCGGCGACACCAGGTGCAGCGCGCCGTAGTTGAACTCAAGCTTGGCGGCGGTGAGCCCTAGCACGTGCGCCAGCACGATCGCGCCAGCAGGCAGGCTTTCGAGCTGCAGGCCGCGCAGCTGGTGGTATGTCACGAACGAGCCGATCTGGTGCGGAGCTGCCAGCACAAACGGCAGCGTGGGCGCCAGCGCCCCAACCACGCCGCCGAACGCGAGCTGCGCGAGCCCGCGACGGTTGCCCTGGGCCAGGTAAAACAGCCCGCAGATTGGCAGCAGCACGATCGGGTAGAGCTTGGCAGCCAGGCCTAGGCCCAGCCACACCCCCGCCCACATTGGGCGCGCGCGGGCAACACTCAGCAGCGCCAGCGCCGTCAGCAGCGCCGGAAATAGGTCATAGCGCCAGGGTAGCAGCGGCGCGCCAACGCCCACCAGCGCGGCGTAGATCACGAGCGTTGGCAGGGCGTCGCGCGGGCCGCTGAGGGCCAAAACCACTAGCCCGATCAGCACACTAAAGAATGTATTTTCCAGCAAGAACAGCGCGACATAATCGGTGAACAGCAGGTGGCTGCCGGGCACCAGCAGCCACGGCAGCGCGAATGGCGCCAGCGCCAGCGGCGGGTACTCGATCGCGAAATCGCGGTAGGGGAGCTGGCCGCCCAGCAGCTTCCGCGAATCGTTGAAGTAGAGCAGCAGATCGCCGGTGTGCCACTTGCCCACCACGGGCAGCGTAAACAGCGCCACAACCATCAGCAGCGCCGCCGAGAGGGCCACCAGCACCAGCGCTGGCGCGTTGCGAAACGGGCTTGTCTTGTGCATACTTCTCCTGCAGAGCCTGCCGTGTGGCGGACGAGTACGCCCCAGGCTGCAAGCAAAAAGCGATCCGCAGGCGCCGCCAACTGCGCAGCGCGTAGCGCCGCACAGCGGAGTGCCTACGAATCGCCAGTGATGATCAACAAAAAAGGCGCGGCGTCGCTTACGCGACACCGCGCCCGAGCCTGAGAAGCGACGACGTTACTTGATATCGACGCTCGCGCCGGCCTCGACCAGCTTGGCCTTGGTGGCCTCGGCCTCTTCCTTGGTCACGCCTTCCTTCACCGGCTTAGGCGCGCCCTCGACCAGATCCTTGGCCTCTTTCAGGCCCAGGCCGCTCACCAGCTCGCGCACGACCTTGATCACCTGGATCTTGTTGGCGCCAGCGGCGGTGAGGATCACGTCGAACTCGGTCTTCTCCTCGACCGGGGCCGGGGCCGCAGCCGCGCCATCGCCGCCAGCCGCCGCCGGAGCAGCGCCGGCCGCGAACACCGGCGCCGCCGCCGTGACGCCCCACTTCTCTTCCATCGTCTTCTTCAGCTCGACCAGCTCGAGCACATTCAGCGTCTCGATGCTCTCGATAATGCCGTTAACCTTGTCGCTCGCCATGATAGATCATCTCCTTACGGTGAGTATAACTGTCTAAATGACTGATTTAGGCTGCCGCGGCCTCGTCGGCGGGCTGCAGCTGATCGATGCGCGCTTGCAGAACGTAGAGCACATTGGTGATCGCGGCGTTGAGCACGCCGACCACGCCGGAGACCGGCGCGGACACGCCGCCGACGATCTGGGCCAGCACCTGCTCGCGAGTGGGCAGTGTTGCGACCTGCTCGAGCACATTCGGCCCCATCAGGGTATTGCCGAGCATGCCGCCGCGCACCACAAGCTTCTTCGGGCCTTTATTGAAATCGTTGATCGCCTTGGCGGTCTTCGAGGCGTCTTTAAAGGCGAACGCCAGCGCAGTAGGGCCAGACAGCAGTGGCTCGATCGCTGTATGGCCAGTCTCCTTGGCTGCGCGCAGCGTCAGCGTATTCTTCGCGACGATCAGCTCGGCGCCGGTCTCGCGCAGCCGCCTGCGCAGATCGGTGATCTCGGCGACGGTAAGGCCGCGGTAGTCGGTCACAACTGTGAGCTGAGTGCGTTCCAGCTTATCGGTCAGATCGGCAACCGACTCGATTTTGCGCTGTGTAGCCATTCTGTTCACCTCCCTCCGGTGTATCGTTGATTGTGCAAGAAAAAGGGCCGCCGTGCCCAGACACAGCAGCCCACCAACGGCCACAGGCCGTTATGCTCGGGTTCTGCCTCGGCGGGCGGCGCAGTGCCATTAAGCTCGTGCACCCGCTGTCTAGGGCACTATTCAGTTTGTTGGGCTGCGCCGCAGCACAACGCGGTGTGGTTACGCTGCCTCGCTTGCCGCGCTCATAGCCTGCGCCGCCGCCGGGTCGACGCGAATGCCCGGGCCCATTGTGCTGGTGAAGGTAACGCTGCGCACGAACACGCCCTTGGTGGCGGCCGGCTTTGCAGCGCGCACCGCGTCCATCAGCGCCGCGATATTATCCTGGATCTGCTGCTCGCTGAAGCTGACCTTGCCGACAGCCACATGCAGCAGGCCGGTGCGGTCGTTGCGGAACTCGACGCGGCCGCCGCGCACCTCGCGGATGGTGCGGGGTAGGTCGTCGGGCTGCACGATCGTGCCGCTCTTGGGGTTGGGCATCAGGCCACGCGGCCCAAGCTTGCGGCCGACGCGGCCGACCTTACCCATCATATCGGGCGTGGCGATCGCGATATCGAAGTCGAAGAAGTTCTCTTTGTCGATCCGGCCGATCAGGTCGTCGGCGCCCACGAAATCGGCGCCGGCATCGCGGGCGGCTTGGGCCGCCTCGCCTTGGGCGAACACCAGCACGCGCACGCTTTTACCAGTGCCGTGCGGCAGCGCCACAGTGGTGCGGATGTTCTGGTCGGCGTGGCGTGGGTCGATGCCAAGCCGCAGATGCACTTCGACGGTCGCGTCGAACTTGGTGTACGAGGTGGATTTGATCAGCGCGACTGCCTCTTTTGGATCGTAGAGGCGGGTGCGATCGACCTTTTTCAGCGCGTCGACATACTTCTTGCCATGGTCGCGGGTCATGTCATGCTCCTTGTGGTCAAGCGGGCGCCTGGCCCTCCCACATACAAGTGTTGTGTGTTGAGTTTGATGGTAGCCTGGGGTAGCTCAACACTCAAAGCTACTCTTTGATCGTGATGCCCATGCTGCGGGCGGTGCCGGCCAGGATCTTTTCGGCGCCTTCGACGTCGATAGCATTAAGATCCGACATCTTCTGCTCGGCGAGCTTGCGCAGCTGTTCGCGCGAGATCGAGCCGACCTTCGAGCGGTTCGGCGTGCCCGAGCCTTTGGGGACGCCCGCAGCCTTGCGCAGCAGGTCGGCGGCGGGCGGTGTTTTCAGCACAATCGTAAACGAGCGATCGGAGTACACCGTGATCTCGACCGGAATAACGCTGCCGGCCTGCGACGCGGTCTTCTCGTTATACTCTTTGACGAAGGCCATGATGTTGATGCCATAACCGCCGAGCGCCGGGCCAACCGGCGGGGCCGGAGTGGCCTTGCCGGCCGGAAGCTGCAGCTTCACGACACCAGTGACTTTCTTTGCCACGCTATACTCCTTCGTGATTCGTGTATCGAGCGGCGAAGGACGAAAGACCACCAAAGCTCGTCCTTCGCTCTTCGGTTTTCATCAGAGTGATTAATCGACAAGCCTGGTAACTTGGAGGAAATCGAGCTCGACCGGCGCCTCGCGGCCGAAGAACGACACCAGCACGCGCACGCGGCCGCGCTCGTGATCGATTGCGTCGACCACGCCCTCGAAGTCGGTGAACGGGCCATCGGTGATCTTCACGGCCTGGCCAACCTGGTAGCTGACGCGAACCTTGGGCGCCTCTTCCTCCATCTGCTTGAGGATGGCCTTGACCTCGTTGTCGTCGAGCGGGGTTGGGCGGTTGCCGTGGCCAACGAAGCTCGTGACGCCAGGCGTATTCCGCACGACGTACCACGAGTTGTCGTTCATGCGCATTTGCACAAGCACGTAACCGGGAAACACTTTTTTATGAACAGTGCGACGCTGGCCGTTTTTGATCTCGATCTCTTCCTCGGTTGGCACGATCACGCGAAAGATCTGATCCTGCATCTCCATTGTCTCGATGCGGTGCATCAGATTCTGCCGCACCTTGTTCTCGTAGCCCGAGTAGGTGTGGATCACATACCAGTGGCGGCCGTCGTCGGCCTGGAACTCCGACTCAGCTTGCTTATCGTTTCGATCGGTCACGTCGTCCCTCAGGCCGCGCTACTTCACTGCGTTTTGCAGGCCAATGATCATCAATTGGAACAGTGAGTCGGCGGCGAACAAGACCACACTAATAACAGCAGAAAGCGCAACAACAACTACCGTCAGCCGCACCGTTTCTTCGCGGGTGGGCCAGACGACTTTTTTCATCTCGGAGCGCACTTCGCGGAAGGTGCGAACGAGCGCGTTTTCGTTTTGATCTTTTTCTTTGTCGGTTTTTACGACCGCCATAGAGGTTCCTTTAGCGTACTAGTACGTGCGAAGGTGAGGGCGCGGAGGTAAACGCACCTCGACGACGCCCTCACCCTCGGCGTAGCTACTCGACGATCTTGGTGACGACGCCCGCGCCGACGGTGCGCCCGCCTTCGCGGA
>CALLYN010000425.1 GCA_937858455.1 uncultured Kouleothrix sp. | reverse complement strand
GTGATTGGTGTCGACCGCCATGATGTCGTTGTACTTGGTCACCGACCAGTACGGGCCGAACATCGAATCCTTGCAGTAGTGTACCGGGTCTTCCTGGCGCAGCCGGTCGAAATAAGGCCAGTGCGTGTCGGTGCGGAATAGCTCCGGATTGCCCGGATCGAAATCCGCAAGCGGCATCGACCAGGCTTTTTCGCGCGCCTCGCGCAGATGGGCTTCCCCTGAATTTTCGATGGTCCCGTGCATGCGGCTCCTCCCGAGAGTAACCTTCGGCGGTCCATGGCCGGCGAAGCAATGTTTTAACCTATTACACCCCGTGCGTCGGCCAGCCGCAAGGGCGGAGTTGAGGGTGGGGTTGGGGCGGCCGTCAGGCACGCCCGATACGCTGCCGTATCATTCCCCCGTGACAACGGCGTGGCCGCGGGCTAAACGCTTGGGCAACAACGCCAGTTCGCCGGAGGGACGCCAGATGATCGCCAACGCGCACAAGATGTTCAATTTCGACCTCGGCGAGACCGCGGATGCGATCCGCGAGACCGTGTACCAGTTCTCCTCCAACGAGATCGCCCCGCGCGCCGCCGAGATCGACCGCACCAACGAGTTTCCCCGCGACCTCTGGCCCAAGATCGGAGCGCTCGGCCTGCACGGCATCACGGTGGAGGAGGAATACGGCGGGGCGGGCCTCGGCTATCTTGAGCATTGCCTGGCCGTGGAAGAGATGTCGCGCGCGTCCGCTGCCGTCGGGCTGTCCTACGGCGCCCATTCCAACCTCTGCGTCAACCAGATCCGCCGCAACGGCAACGAGGCCCAGAAGCGCAAATACCTGCCCAAGCTGATCTCCGGCGAGCATGTCGGGTCGTTGGCGATGTCCGAGCCCGGCGCCGGAAGCGACGTGGTCTCGATGAAGACCCGCGCGGACCGGAAAGGCGACCGCTTCGTCCTCAACGGCAACAAGATGTGGATCACCAACGGCCCGGTCGCCGATACGCTCGTGGTCTACGCCAAGACCGATCCCAGCGGAGGCCCGCGCGGTATCACCGCCTTCCTCATCGAGCGCGGCATGAAGGGATTTTCCACCGCCCAGAAGCTCGACAAGCTCGGCATGCGCGGCTCCGATACCTGCGAACTGGTATTCGAGGATTGCGAGGTACCGGCCGAGAACGTGCTCGGCGAGGTCGGCCGCGGCGTCAACGTGCTGATGAGCGGGCTCGACTATGAACGTGCGGTGCTGGCGGCCGGTCCGATCGGCATCATGCAGGCCTGCATGGACGTGGTGCTGCCCTATATCCACGAGCGCAAGCAGTTCGGCCAGCCGATCGGCACCTTCCAGCTCGTGCAGGGCAAGGTCGCCGACATGTACACCACGATGAACGCCTCGCGCGCCTACGTCTACGCAGTGGCGAAAGCCTGCGACCGCGGCGAGACCACGCGCGAGGATGCCGCCGGCGCCATTCTCTATGCGGCGGAAAAGGCGACGCAGCCAAACACCGCCACCACCAGGAAACTCAGGATCACGCGCTTGGGGCCAAATTTGTCCAGCCAGGTCCCCAGGGGAAGTTGAGTCGTCGCGAAGCCGAAAAAATAGGCGCCCGCCAACAGGCCCAGATCCCCCCGCACCGGAAATAACGCCGCCATCTCGCCCCACAAACGAACTTCCGGAGCAGCCTCTCCCCGCAGCCCTCCAGACAATTCAGGTTGTGTGTATTCGTTCGACAATTCTGCGTCCGAAACTGCTGAAGTAATCGTGTTCGATACCGAGTAATAGCAAGCAGGCGAGTGTGGCGATGGTGACCTTGATCTCGTCACCGGTGGTTTGCAGGTTGGAGATCGTGGTGAGAGCGCTGGTGTAGAGCGAATCCTCATAGATGAGTTTGCCGACCGTGCCGCGATGGCCAAGCAGGTGCAGGAAGGGTCGCAGCAACTGATTTCCGCGGGCGGGGTCCTCGGCCGCACCAGCGGCCTGGGACGGTCCCTGTCGCAGCTTGGGCGTAGAGGCACCGCCACCGCGCAACGTCTCGACAAGGACCGCCGTATCCACGCGATCGCGCAGGAGATGGCGATCAACTTCGGCAACAGGCTGCGCACACTTACCTCCATCATGGCGACGACGGGGGCGCCGACGCCGCCGCCGAGCTGGCCGAGCATGCCCACGGCGGCCGGCTGGCGTTCCGCGGCGGCTGCGAGGCCTACCAGGGCGACAAGAACAACCCGCTGGTGCGCGCGTTTCTCAAGGGCGTGCGCGCGGCCGGCGGCACGCCCGGCTTCCTGCTCAAAACCGGCACCTCCGACATGAACGTCGTCGGCCCGGTGTGGCGCTGCCCGATCCTCGCCTACGGCCCTGGCGACTCGAGCCTCGACCACACGCCGCACGAGCATGTCGAGGTGGCCGAGTACCTGCGCGCGATCGACGTGCTCGAGGTGGCGCTGCGCGCGCTGGCTTGCTCGCCAGCGCCGCATTGATCGCCGCAATCGAGCGACCTTCCTGCTCATACAGGCGGCGTAGCATCGGCTCATCGATCGGTGCGCTCGGTTAGGTACAGGCGGCGTAGTGTAGCTTCGTCTAGCAGGCGCACCGCGTCGCGCCATGGCAGGCACGGCCCTAGGCATCAAAAAGCCGGGGCCATGGCACATATTCCAGCATACCAGCGCTACACCCCGCTTTATAGATAGTTTGCCTAAAACCCGCACATGGTAGAAGCGTAATATCGAGGCTGGCAGAAAGCCAGATAAGTAGCTGCCATTGTAGGCCCGCTAGAGCCGGCCTTCGTTTCGGCACAATTGGCCTGCTTTAGCTCATTTTAGGATCTACGGTTTATGCAATATATACAAAACGCCGAAACGGAGATTTATACGTTGTAGCTGTAGTGCTGCGGCGCGTAAGCCCGTATACTCCAGCTACCAAGGTATAGTTTTTATTAAACCACTGTGCAATGACGCGGCGCCGGAGAGATCACGGTCGATCTAGCCGGCGTCGCTGTGTTTGAGAGCTGAGGACGCCATGCACGAGACACTCAATATGCTTCTGCCGCTGGCTGGTATCCTGGTTGGTGCGAAGATTGCCGCGCAGATCAGCCACAAAATCGGCATGCCGGCGGTGTTCGGCGAGCTATTGCTAGGCCTGCTGCTTGGGCCATCGCTGCTTGGCCTGCTCGCGCCAAACGGCACCATCCAGCTGCTGGCCGACATTGGCGTCATCCTGCTGATGTTTATGGCAGGCCTCGAAACCGATACCATGGCGCTGAAGCAAGCCGGCCGCGCGTCGATGCTCACAGCAATCGGCGGCGTGGTGCTGCCGCTGTTCGCCGGCCTGCTGATCGGCGAGATGTTTGGCCTCGAATGGCACCACGCGCTGTTCCTTGGCGCGGTGCTCACCGCCACCAGCGTCAGCATCTCGGCCCAGACGCTGCGCGAGCTTGGGCGGCTGCGCTCGCGCGAGGGCTCGACGATCCTCGGCGCGGCGATCATCGACGATGTGCTGGGCGTGCTGGTGTTCGCGCTGGTGATGAGCCTGTCGGGCGAGGGCAACATGCTGTTCACGCTCGGCAAGATGTTCTTGTTCTTCCCGATCGCCTGGTTCGTCGGCGACAAGATCGTGCCAATGGTTGTGCGCTGGGAGCGCCACCTGCACCACCGCGAGGCCAGCCTGGCCCTACTGCTGGGCATGGTGCTGGTGTACGCCTGGGCCGCCGAGGCGCTCGGCAGCGTCGCTACGATCACTGGCGCCTACCTGCTGGGCGTGGTGGTGGCGCGGCACGCCAACGAAGGCCATATCGTGCACGAGGGCACCGCGTCGCTAGGCTATGGCTTCTTCATCCCGGTGTTTTTCATCAACATCGGCCTGCAGGCCCAGGCCGGCGGGCTGATGGCCGCGCCGCTGCTCACCGCGGTGCTGATCGTCCTGGCGATCATCACCAAGATCGTCGGCGGCGGCCTGGGCGCGCGATTGGGCGGTTTCAACAACCGCTCGTCGCTGCAGATCGGCATTGGCATGGTGTCGCGCGGCGAAGTGGCGCTGGTGATTGCCGGCGCGGGCCTGGCCAATGGCCTGCTCAGCGCCAGCCTGTTCTCGGTGCTGGTGGTCGTCACGCTCGCCACCACGCTGGTCACGCCGCCGCTGCTACGGATGGCCTTTCAGGCCCGCCAGGACCCGCACGCCGCGGCCGAGCCAGCGCCACCGCTGGTGGCCGACGGCGCGGCCGATTAAGCACGCAGGCCGCTGTATCGGATCGGCGGCGAGAGCTGAGGAGATTGGAAGGAGGTTGCCCCTACCCACACAGTTTGCAGCGGCCGGGCCGCCGCTGCACCCATCCCCGACTGATGGGCCGGCCACGCTGCCAAAGGGTCGCCGTACAGAGGCGCGCCGTTCGACACGATCGCTATCCGCCGCGTGCAGATGCGATCTGTTGAGCCGGACGCCGCACCAAAACTACGACGAGGTTAAAGAAACGAAAGGAAGGATCTCTCCATGAACGATCAGCTACAGCTTCTCACCACCGCAGCAAACATCCTCTGGCTGATTCTCGCGGGCTTTCTGGTCTTCTTCATGCAGGCCGGCTTCGCCCTGGTCGAAACCGGCTTCACCCGCGCGAAGAACGTCGCGCACACCATGCTGATGAACATGATGGTGTTCTGCATCGGCGCGATCGGCTATTGGATCTGTGGCTTCGCATTTCAGTTCGGCGCGCTCAACCTGGCCTACCCCGAGGTAAGCACTCCCGGCGCGATCGCCGGCCCATGGGCCTTCTCGCCGCTGACGCTGGGCGCCTGGGGCGATAACCTGGCCAGCGGTATTCGCCTGGGCGAGCAGTTCGGCGTGCTTGGCACCACCGGCTTCTTCCTGCAGGGCATCGGCCTCAGCGCCGCCGGTATCTTCGCGTTTTTCCTGTTCCAGATGGTCTTCATGGACACCGCTGCGACGATCCCGACTGGCTCGGGCGCCGAGCGCGTTAAATTCTCGGGCTTCGTGATCATGAGCTTCTGGGTCAGCATGCTCATCTACCCAATCGCCGGCAACTGGGTCTGGGGCGGCGGCTGGCTGGCCAACCTCGGCCGCTCGCTCGGCCTCGGCAATGGCGCGGTCGACTTCGCCGGCTCGGGCGTGGTGCACATGACCGGCGGCGCGGTTGGGCTGGCGATCGCCATGGTGCTCGGGCCGCGCATTGGCAAGTTCAATAAGGACGGCAGCGCCAACACCATCCCCGGCCACAACATCCCAATGGGCGTGCTCGGCACGATCATCCTGTTCTTCGGCTGGTTCGGCTTCAACCCCGGCTCGTCGCTTGGCCTGATCACCCCGGCGGTGGCCGACGCCAGCGGCAATGTCACCACCGCAGCTTCGCTCTGGCCGATCAACCTGACGGTGGTAGCCGCGATCAACACGCTGCTGGCCGGCGCGGCCGGCGGCTGCAGCACGATGTTCTATACCTGGTTCTTCACCCCGGCCAAAAAGCCCTCGCCGTCGATGTCGGTGAACGGCATCCTGGCCGGCCTGGTGGCGATCACCGCACCGTGCGCGTTTGTGGATCCGTGGGGCGCGGTGATCATCGGCCTGGTGGCCGGCGTGCTGGTGGTGCTGGCCTCGGGCTGGCTCGAGAAGGCCAAGATCGACGACCCGGTCGGCGCCGTGCCGGTGCACTTCGTGAACGGCATGTGGGGCGTGCTGGCCGTCGGCATCTTCGCCGTCGGCAACCCCGACACCGGCGCCTGGAACGGCGTCACCGCCCCGGTCACCGGCATTGTCGGCGGCAGCTTCGGCCAGATCCTGCCGCAGGTGCTCGAGGTGGTGGCGATCGCCACCTGGGCGTTTGGCCTGTCGTACGTGTTCTTCGCGGCGCTCAAGCGCGCCGGCTGGCTGCGCAGCCGCGCCGAAGATGAGATCAACGGCCTGGATATCCCCGAGATGGGCGAGCTTGGCTACGTCACCGACGGCGTGGCAGTGCCCGGCGGCCAGGTCACTGAGCCGGCTGGCGTGTCGGGCGTTACGGCTCCGGCCAGCTAAAACATTCCCGCAGGAGGGGGTTCGGCGCGGCAAAACCGCGCCGAACCCCTTTTTTGTTGCTCGAAGCCACGCAGCTGCGTTGCTGTGCATTTCGACGCGGCGAGCGTGCAGCCTGCGGCAGCATAGTCTCCGATTTCCTTTTGTAGGCGGTTTTTCCGCGCCACTCCGAAACCCGCACGCAGTCGGCTCAAACAAGCGCGCCTGGTATAAATTCTTTGTCATAGATTTCACAAGATATTGACACTGCCTCTGCAATCGGTGTATACTGGCCCCGACGGAACACGAATTCCGGCAAGGCGTACGCGCTCTCTCGTTAGGTGCGGCGTCTGCACAGACACAAGTCGTTGCCCCGGCCCGTCGAAAGACGCTCAGGGGTATACCAGGGCGGTCCGAGCTAAGGCTCGCTCTAACACGACTGCGAAGGCTACGCTGTGCAGTGCCAAAGCTCAAGTTGGGGAGAAGCCGAGGGCGTTTGTATAAACGTTCGCTCAGTGCTTTTGGCCTCCTTGGGCTTGCCCGAGGGGGCTTTTTATGGGGTTGTATGGACGTCAGTCATTCTTGCTCGCGGCGCGCTGAGTGGCGCCGTGCGCTGGTGAACTCGCGTTGTGACTGTGCACCTGCCGTGGCCTGGCGCGCTCGAATGAGCTGATCGCGCCGCGCCGCCGCATGCGCCCTCACACCGCGAGGTGTGGGGGCGCTGCTTTTGTCCTCCATATCACTGGCGCCGCCACCCGCGCCGCCTATCCCGGTGGCCACGCCGCCACCAGAACATTTGGAGGACATTATGGCAACTCCCGCCCTGCGCATGCGCGCGGCCCACCGCCGCGCCACCGCGCTCTACTGCACTCTCCACGGCAGCGGCACGCCGCTGCTGCTGCTCCACGGCCTCGGCGCCACCGGCGCGATCTTCCGGCCGATCATCCCGGCGCTGGCGCGCCGCTTCCAGGTGATCGTACCGGATCTGCGCGGCCACGGCCACAGCACATGCCTGCCCGGCCCCGACAGCATCGATCGCATGGCCGCCGACGTCGCGAATCTGCTCGATCTGCTGAACATTCCGTCGTGCCTGGTGCTGGGCTACGCCAGCGGCGGCGCCGTGGCCCAGCAGCTAGCCCTGCGCTACCCGGCGCGCGTGCGCGGCCTGGCGCTGGTGTGCGCCTACGCGCGCAG
>CALLYN010000424.1 GCA_937858455.1 uncultured Kouleothrix sp. | reverse complement strand
GGGGGCGGCGAAGCCGCCCCCGCACCCCCACCGTGCAGGGTGTATTTGCCTAATACAGGAAAACACGAATTCCCCCTCCCCGCCGAGCGAGGAGGGGGAATTCGCTTACAGCACAGGCGACCGCTAGACCATGCCGCGCGGCACGAGGTACCAGTACAGCTTGTTGAACAGTGTCTTCTCGTAATGGAACAGCTGGTTGGGCTGCGGCGGCTGCGGCGGGTGGGTGTAGTCGAACACGAGCTGGCTGGCCTGGCCGCGCCCGGTTTCGATGAAGCACATCACCTCGCCGGAGTAGCGCGTATCGTCGGGCTGGCCAAGCGCGGCGGCTACAATGCGCTGGGCCAGCACCTTGGCCTCGAAGTGCGCGGCCGAGCCGCTCTTCGACACCGGCAGGTCGCTGGCATCGCCGATCACATAGATGTTCGGGTCGGCCTTGCTCTGGAGCGTCTCGGGATCAGTGGGGATCCAGCCGAACTCATTGCCGAGGCCGGCCTCGACCACGATTGGCGCGCCACGGTGTGGCGGAACCATCACCAGCAGATCGTAAGGCAGGCTTGCGCCGTCGTGCGAGGTGAGCGTGCGCGCCTGCGGGTCGATGGCGGCGGCCTGGAACTGCAGCTCGGTGTGGATGCCGCGCTCGGCCAGCAGCGGCGCCACCACGCTATCGACGCTATCGATCGCGCAGACACGATCGATCGGCGAGAAATACACGATCTCGGTGTGCTCGCGCACGCCGCGCTCGCGCAGGTGGTCGTCGAGCAAGAACGCGAACTCCAATGGCGCCGGCGGGCACTTGTAGGGCAGATCGGCCACGCCGACCACGATCCGGCCGCCGCTGAAATCGCGCAGGGCGGCGTGCAGCCGCAGCGCGGCGGCGGCCTTGTAGAAGTGGTGCGCGCCTTCGGCAAAGCCAGGCAGCCGCTCGGGCGCGAGGTGCGAGCCGGTGGCGATCACCAGCGTGTCGTAGGGGAAGCGCACGCCGTCGGCCATGGCGATCACGCGCGCCTCGCGATCGATCTGCGCCACATCGCCAACCACCAGCGTCACCCGGCGGCTGAGCAGGCGGCGCTCGTCGCGCTCGAGCTGCTCGGGCGGCTCGCCGCCAAACGGGATGTACAGAAAGCCAGGCTGGTAGGCGTGGCGGCCGGTGCGGTCGATCAGCGTGATGCGGGCCTGCGCGCGCGTCAGCTTGCGGGCGAGCAGGTTGGCTATCAGCGTACCGCCGACGCCGCCGCCCAACACAACAATCTCTTGAAATGGCATGGTTCGATCTCCTAATGCAAACAGTACCTGGGAGGCGCGCCACGCGCGGCGCCAGGCGTGTGCGGCTGCATTCTGGAAGGTACCCCACTGGGGTATTACGACTGTTGTTACTATAGGCGCTTTCGCAATCGCTGCGCGGGAAGATTTCAACCCAGCCAGTGAAGAAAAAGCAACGGCGCAGAGGGCTTGTTGGCGAGTTGAGATACTATTACACCTGGTCGCTGAAGTTTCCCCGTGCGCCCTTTAGCGCAATGGTATGCTCGACTCAGAGATCACACTGTCGACAAGGAGGTTGACATGAAAACTATTGTCGTACCGCTCGACGGCTCGGCGCTGGCCGAGCAGATTCTGCCGAGCGTTCGGGTTTTGGCGCCGCTGCTGTCGGCCGATGTGCACCTGCTGCACGTCATCACCGAGACGGATCGCTACCACCTGCTGTTCGATGACCCGCGCAGCGAAGGCGAGCTAGAGGCAGCGCTTACCACGCGCTCCGAGATCGACAGCGGCGGCCTGGCGGTGGCAACCGCGCCGGCCGCGACGCAGACTTCGTGGGAGGTGCTGCGCTTCAACGCCAAGATGTACCTGGCCGAGCAGGCCAAGCGGCTTGAGGCGGCCGGGCTGAGGGTGGATTTCGAGGTCGAGTTTGGCTTTCCGGCCGAGGTGATCGCCGCAACCGCCGCGCGGGTTGGCGCCAGCCTGATCGCCATGGCGACGCACGGCTACAGCGGGCTGCGGCGCTGGGCGCTGGGCAGCGTGGCCGACAAAGTGCTGCATATCTCGAAGACGCCCATGCTGCTGGTGCGCGGCAGCGAGCGGATGCTCTCGCCCGAGCGCGCGCTCAAGCGCATTCTGCTGCCGCTCGACGGCTCGGAGTGCGCGCGCCAAGCCATCCCGTTCGCCACCGAGCTGGCGGCCAAGACCAAGGCCGAGCTGATGCTGCTGACGGTAGTGGCGCCGCCGTACCTGCAGACGCCCGAGGTGATGGGCTCGTACCTGCAGTACGACGAGGCGGTCGAGAGCGCACGGCAGCGCCTGGCCTACGAGCTGGGCAGCTATGCCGACGAGCTGCACGAGCAGGGCGTGGCGGTGTTTCCGGTGGCGGTGAGCGGCCTGCCGGCCGAGGCGATCGTCGACGAGGCGATCGACCGTGGCGCCGACCTGGTGGTGATGGCGACGCACGGGGCAAGCGGGCTGCGGCGCTGGGCGCTGGGCAGCGTGGCCGACAAAGTGCTGCACGCGATCAATGCGCCGCTGCTGCTGGTGCACGCGCAGTAATTCCGTTTGATAGCTTTCTTGCTATGATGCCCTGCCCGGCGAAGCCGGGCAGGGCATCACAAAAAGAAAATTTGCGGGCGGCATAGCGGCCTGGCGCGAGAGCGCCGGGCCGCTATGCAACTGCTACCACAAAGTTGCGCAGCTCGTAGCCGGTTACCAGCTCGCTCCAGCCGAGCGAGGGCATGCGCTCGATGCGCAGCTGCCCCAGGGCTAGCAGGCGGCGCAGAAAGATGTCGCTTTCCTGAATAGCCACGTAGGCGCCCGGGCAGCGATGGTGCCCATCGCCAAAGCTCATCAGCGCGGGCGATGTGCGCTCGGCCAGCAGCTCGCGGCCGGGCTGAATCGCCTGCGGGTGCGCGCCAACCACTGCTGGGTCGGCGTTGAGGCCGTAGACGTGCAGATTGATCAGCGCGCCGCTGGGAATAGTGACGGCTGCCTCGCCGGCGGCGACCGGTATGTCGGCGGTAGCGCGGCGCAGCAGGTTGCCCACCACGGGCTCGACCCGCAAGATTTCCTGCAGCAGCTCGTGGCGCGTGGCTTCGTCGGCGCGCAGAAACGTGCGCCGCAGCTCGGGCTGCTCGAGCAAATGCCAGGCGGCCACGCAGATAAACTCGCGCGTCGTAGCCATGCCCGCCGCCGCGTAGGTGATGCACTCGGTGAGGATCTCGGCGTCGGTACGGCCCTGGCCAAGCAGGTGCGAGATGACGTCTTCGCCTGGCTGGCGGCGGCGCGCCGCAATCGCCGGCTTGACGTCGAGCCAGAAGAATGCCAGCACGCGCAGCTGGCTGCGGGCGAAATTCAGCAGGGCGCGCGGGCTCAGGGCCGGCCGCTCGATCTCGTTTTCGAAAAATGCGTTGAGCCGCCGGGCCATGCCCGGCAGACGGCTGCTGGTGAGGCCGACGATCTGGCCGGCCACGCGCACCGCCAGCGCCATGCTCAGCTGGCTGAGGTCGGCGCGGCCGTGCCTGAGCAGCCAGATGATCAGCTGATCCGACAGCGACTCCATCATGGCGCGGTAGCTTTCGCCGACCGCGCGCGGCGTGAAGAAGCGCGCCGTCTGCCTGCGCTGGGTGTGGTGCTCCTGGCCTTCAAGGTAGAGGATCGGCAGCTTCATGCGGCTGGGGATCTCTTCCAGCAGCTCGGCCCGGAACCCGGCCTGGCGCGTGTTCTCGCCGCGCAAGATCTCGCGCGCGAGCGCGTAGCTGCGCACATGCCACACGCCCCTGGCGTCGCGCTCGATCGGCGGCGCGGCCGGCTCGGGGGCCTGCGCGGTTTTCTGATGCGAGATCGCGGCGTGCTCGGCCGGGCAGCCGCTGGCGGCTGTGGCCTGGCCCTGATGTATATCGGTTTGCATCCTTTGCCTCTTCCCAATAGCGTTGCGCAGGCCGAAACGCGAAATATTCCTGCGCGGGCAAGCGCGAGTGGCAGCGGCAAACGCCTACGGCCGCCGCTGCCACTCGCGCTGCTCTGTTGAAACTATAGCACACTCTTTGTGTGTGCGTCTTTTCGCACCGAGCGCGGCAAAGCTGCACACGCCCAAAAGGAAAGTACCTGTGAGCGATGCCCTGCCCAGCAAAGCCGGGCAGGGCATTGCTAATCGAGGTGGTATTATTCGGCCAGCTCCGCCGCAACGCCGCGCTCGATCGCGTCGAGCACGCCTGCGAAGTGCGCGCGGCGCTGCTCGCGCTCGGCGGGGCCGGGCAGCCACTCCTGGTGAAACGCGACTGTGGCGCCGGTGCGGCTAGCGAGCACGCGCAGCTGGATGGTCGAGGGGTGCTGCCACTCTGGCGGCTGCCACGTGAGCCGCAGGTGCTGGCCTGGGCGGAACACGCGCACCTCGCCGCGCGCGCCGTCGTCGCGTTGGTAGGCCGCCCCCGGCGCGAAGCGCAGCTCGGGGCCAGCGCCGAGCCACAGGCGCACGCCCGCCGCCGACGTCAGAAAGCGCCAGGCGTCGGCTGGGTCGATTGGCAGCGTGCGCCGAACGCCGATCTGAAAGCCGGCGTCGCGTGTCTGGCCGGTTGGTTTCGTGCCCGCCATCACGCGCCACTCTGCGGCCTGAGCACGCACAGCGCCTGGCGGATCTCGCCGAGGTGGTAGGCGGTGTGCACCACAATCGCCAGCGCGCCGCCAATTTCATCTTCGCCTTCCCAGCTTTCGATACCGCGCAGCAGCGCCACCACGCGCTCGTATTCGGCGCGCAGCCGGGCCGTGAGCGCGGCCCACTCTGCGGGCGAAACCGCGCCGACCTGCCAGCTGGCTTGCCAATCGACCTTGCCGACCGGGTGAGCCTGGATGTACTCGCTGAGCACCTCGAGGTAGAAACGTACGTGGTTCACCTGGGCGGCGAGATTTGCGCAGCTGGCCGACACCGGGCGCGATGCTTCGTCGGCGCTGATGGTTGCGAGCGTCTCGAAAAGCGCGGTGCCGCGGTCGAGGTAGATCCCCTGCACCTGCTCGAAGGTCTCGCTGAGCAGCGCAAACAGTGTTTGCGTGAAGTGCTCGCGCATTGATTGATTTGACATAAAATCCCCCCGTTTGATCGTGCCCGGCCTTGAACCAGGCAACTGCAGTATACCCGCAATTGCGGGCAGAGCCGATCCGCTATTAGATAGAAGTTACGCACTTGCGTGATGCGGCTTCCTCACGGTACGCGATTGAGCCTGCGGCAGCAGGGTACTGGTTCAGCTTCTGTGTGCGGTTTTTCCGCGCTCCGCGCGGAAAAACCGCACACGATACGGAG
>CALLYN010000423.1 GCA_937858455.1 uncultured Kouleothrix sp. | reverse complement strand
GCCGCCGACTGGAAGGCCGCTGCGGTACGCGCAGCCTTTGCCGGCTGGCCCGGCGCGATTGCCTGGGTTGAAGACGGCTTCAGCCTGGACGCGCGCGCCTGGGCGGCCGAGCGCCTGCGGCTCGGCTGGCGCACCTGGCTCGCCGACGTAAGCCAGACTGGCCTGACCGAACAGCTGACGCACATGCTGCTCGAGTGGGCCGAGCTTGCGCCTGGCGATGCCGGCGGTTGATAGTCTAGCGCCTACGCAGCTGGCGCGCTCACCCTTCGGCAGAGCGGTGCTTTTTCGTTTTACGGCTTACTCAGCTGGCGGGCTCACCCTTCGGCAGAGCATTACCCGATTCCGTCAAGGTGTGCGTTTTTCCGCGCTCCGCGCAGAAAAACGCACACAGCTGCCGCAGGCAAGAGCGCCCGATTGAGGCAGCCGGACAAGACAACAAGGAGCGACCATGATCAATCAGGCTTCGCTCGACGCAATCGCTGCCGCGCGCATCGGTCAGCACTTTCTCCGGCCACTCTACGCCGATTACGGCTTCGCCCAGATCCCGCAGACCGTGCGGCGCTGCCTGGGCCTGAGCACCCACGGCGGCGTGCCGTTCGGGCCGCGCGCTGATCTGTATACCGAGTACGATGCCGTCGTGCTGCTGTTCATCGACGCGTTCGGCTGGCGCTTTGTCGAGCCGCAGCTCGAGCGCGCGCCCTTTTTGCGGCGCTTCGCCGAGCAGGGCATGGTAGCCAAGCTCACCTCGCAGTTCCCCTCCACCACCGCCGCACACGTCACCACTATCCACACCGGCCTTGTGGATGGCCAGAGCGGCGTGTTCGAGTGGTACTACTACGAGCCGCAGCTCGACGCGCTGATCGCGCCGCTGCTGTTCTCGTTCGCCGGCGACCCCGAGCGCAACACGCTCAAAACCGTCGGCGCCGACACCGCCACGCTGTACCCGCAGCAGACGCTCTACCACGAGCTGCGCGAGCATCACGTCGACGCGCTGGCCTTTCACCACAACAGCATCGCCTTCTCGCCCTACTCGCGTCAGATCACCGCCGGAGCGCGGGTCATGCCCTACAAAACCCTGCCCGAGGCGATCGTCAACCTCGGCCGGGCGCTCGAGCGCCGGCAGCGCCGCACCTACGCGTTCCTGTACTTCGACGCGATCGACGCGGTCTGCCACGCGTATGGCCCCGAGTCGCCGCAGGTTGCCGCCGAGATCGCGCTGTTCCTCGCGGCCATGGAGCTGCTGCTGATGCCCGCGCTCGAGCGCGCGCCCGGCCGCACGCTGCTGCTGATCACCGCCGACCACGGGCAGACCGCCATCGCGCCCGCCACCACGGTGTACCTGAACCATCTGGCCCCCGAGCTGCTGCCAATGCTGCGCACCACCCGCGCCGGCCGGCCGATCGCACCCGGCGGCTCGAGCCGCGATATGTTCGTGTACGCGCACGAGCAGCACATTGGCGACGCCCAGGCCCTGCTGCAGCGCAAATTGGCCGGCCGCGCCGAAGTGTGGCGCACCAGCGACATGATCGCGCAGGGCTTTTTCGGCACCACTACGCCATCGCCCGAATTCCTCTCGCGCGTCGGCAACCTGGTGATCTTGCCCTACCCAGGCGAGGCGATCTGGTGGTACGAGCAGGGCCGCTTTGAGCAGAAGTTCTACGGCTCGCACGGCGGCCTCACGCCCGACGAAATGGAGACGGTGCTGCTGGCGCTGCCGTTTGGCTAATACCAAATTCGCTTGATTATTTACACTTTGCTGGGGGTTTGGGGGCGGCTTCGCCCCCCCAAATTTCTTATTGTTATGACTTACAAAGTACCTTCAAAAAAACAACGCCACGGCAGAAGCATCTGCCGCGGCGTCTGCGTTGCGGTTGACGTTTGGGCTAGCTGCCCTTGACAGCTTCCTTGAGGGTGCTGCTGGCGCTAAAGCCAGGCGTCTTCGTCGCCGAGATTTTGATCTTCTGGCGCGTCTGCGGATTCACACCCTCGCGCTCCTGGCGCTGCCGCACTTCGAACGTGCCGAAGCCGGTGAGCGTCACCTTCTCGCCTCCTTTGAGGGCTTCGGTGATGATATCTAGCGCCGCATCGACAACCAGTTTGGCTTCTTTTTGCGACACACCGGCGCGCTCGGCAACCGATTTAACGAAGTCGGTCTTTTGCATTGCTTATTTCCTCCTGTGTACGTTTGTGCGAAAACCGCTTGCATACGCAGTATACCGCACGTGTCAAGCCCCCTTGCTGATTAGAAAGCCTTGCAAGGCTTTTTTGGGTTTCCAACTCGCTTTTTAAGGCATTAGGAAGCCAAATACGGTTTTAGCGCATTACAAAGGGTTTTACGGCCTATCGTACCATTCCACAGGCCATAAATCCGCACGCGCGTTCGCCGTTTTTAGCCCTCGTGCAGGCGAAAATTAGCTCATGCGTGCTCGTACGCCAGCGTGCCGGCAACCCATGTCTGGTGGCATTCGATCTCGAGCAAGCGCTCGATCGGCGTATCGAGCGGGTCGCCGCTGAGCACCGCGAGGTCGGCCTGGAAGCCCGGCGCCAGACGGCCCAGGCGCGCCCCCTCGCCGCTCACCAGCGCGCTGCCGGCCGTAAACGCCCACAGCGCCTGCTCCACGCCGATCGCCTGCTCGGGGGCGATCGTGCGTCCGCTGCGCGTACGCCGCAGCACCGCCGCCTGCATGCCCAGCACCGGGTTGGCATCGCTGATCACCGGGCCATCCGAGCTAAACGCCACGTCCAGGCCAGCCTCGAACATCGCCCGAAACGGGTAGCACTGCGGCACCAGCTCGTCGGGCAGGTGAAACAGGATGGTGTCGCCGATATCGTGCAGAAACGATGGCTGCGTAGCCACCATCACGCCCAGCGCGCGCGCGCGGGCCAGCTGCGCGGCATTCGGCAGCCCAAAATGCTCGATCCGCAGGCGCGGCTGCTCGCCCGCCGGCGCCGAGCCCGCAGCCCGCACGCGCTCGAAGGCGTCGAGCAGATCGCCAATCACGCGGTCGCCGATCGAGTGCACCGCCACCGTCAGGCCGGCGCCATACACCAGCCGCACTTCGTCGGCCAGCTGCGCCGCCGGAAAGCGCGGCAGCCCGCAGTCGTGGCGGTTGCGGTAGGGAATGCTGAGCGCGGCGGTGCCGCTGCTGAGGCCGCCGTCGCTGAAGAGCTTGACGGTGTCGCACTTGGCCAAGTGGCCGCGCCAGGGCGCCGGCTGCGGCACGCGCGCGCCGTTTGGCAGAATGGTCATGGCCATGACGTCGCAGCGCAGCGGCAGCTGGCCCGCGGCGTCCAGCTGCCGATATACCGCGACGGTGCGCGGGTCGACGCCCGGCTCGCCAATCGCGGTAATGCCCAGCGCCAGGCACTTGCGCCCCGCGCCGATAAGCGCGCGCGCCAGCTCGTCTTCGGTTGGCGGCGGCTGGATCGAGCGCACCAGCGCCATGGCCGTCTCGCGCAGCACGCCGGTAGGCTCGCCGCGCGCGTCGCGGCCATGGCCAGCGCCGACTGCCTCGTGCTGCTGTCCGATGTCGACGGGCTCTACACGGCGCCGCCGGCGACCGATCCGAATGCGAAACTGCTTCCGGTGGTGCCGCGCGTGACCGCAGATATCGAGGCGATGGCCGGCGGCGCCGCTTCAGAGCTGTCGCGGGGCGGCATGCGCACGAAAATCGAGGCGGCCAAGATCGCGACCACCGCCGGCGTGCACATGGTGATAGCGGACGGACGTGTCGACCATCCGTTGAAGCGCATCGAGGAGGGGGGGAGGTGCACCTGGTTCCTGACGCCGTCCAACCCGGTGACCGCGCGAAAGAAATGGATTGCGGGCTCGCTCGAGCCGAAGGGCGTCGTGCGCATCGACGCGGGCGCGGCCAAGGCGCTCGTCTCGGGCAAGAGCTTGCTGCCGGCTGGCGTCAACGGCATCGAGGGCGGGTTCAATCGCGGCGATTGCGTCGTCATTCGCAACCCGGATGGCGGCGAGATCGGACGCGGGCTGATCGCCTATGACGCGGGCGAGGCGGCGCAGATCATGGGCCGCTCGTCGCGCGACATCGAGAAGATTCTTGGATATTCCGGCCGCGCCGCGATGATCCATCGCGACGACATGGCTCTCGGCGGCGAATAGGCGTTCCATGGGCGAAGTCGAGAGCATCACGATCCGCGTATCGGCCGCCGACGCCGCTTTCGACGAAGCCGGCTATCTTTCCGCCAATCCCGACGTGGCGCGCGCCGTGCGCGCGGGCCGGATGAAATCCGGACGGGCGCACTTCGAGAAATTCGGGCGCGCGGAAGGACGCTCCATGCGCATCGCGTCCGGCGACCTCGCCGCCCTGCGCGCCCGGAAGATGGCGAGGCTCATGCCCTTGCTGCGCGCCGACATGACGCGCGTCGAGCAGGACGGAAAACTCAATTTCCTCACGCGGGAACTGGCGGCGCAGTCCGCCATCGTCGACGTCGAGGCGGTTTCCGGCCACGGCTACGACGCCGACGTTCTCGAACTCATTCGCGCCTGCGCCGATGGTCTCGTGCTCGATTGCGGCGCCGGACGGCGCGACGTCTATTATGCGAATGTCGTGAATTTCGAGATCGTCGACTACGACACGACCGATGTTCTCGGCGTCGGCGAAGCGCTGCCGTTCAAGGACGACAGTTTCGATGCGGTGATTTCGATCGCCGTGCTCGAACACGTGCGCGATCCGTTTCAATGCGCGCGCGAGATTGCGCGCGTGCTCAAGCCCGGCGGCAAGCTCTTCTGCGCGATGCCGTTCCTGCAACCGGTTCATGGCTATCCGCACCATTATTTCAACGCGACGCCGCAAGGTCTCAAGCGCCTGTTCGAAGACGAACTCGAGACGCGAGAGCCCGTGGTCACGCCCGCCTTTCATCCGGTTTGGGCGCTGTCATGGATCCTGAATTCGTGGGCGCGCGGCCTCGATGCGCCGACGCGCGAAAAATTCGAGACGATGACCGTCGCCGATCTGATGCGCGATCCCTGGCCGCACATGCACGAGCCGTTCATCGCGCGACTGTCCGCGGAAGCGCAGCGCGAGCTCGCCTGCGGCTCGGTGCTGCGCGCGACGAAGCCCACAAACTCCGCGTTCAACCGTCTCCGCAACCTGTTCGGCAAGCGCGACTGAGCGCCGTCAAGCCTCGCCACTATCGCGTCGCAGCGTCGGCAGGCCGATGCCGGCCGCATCGAAGCCGCCGTCGACCGCAAGCACCTGGCCAGTGACGTAGGTCGAATGCGGGCCGCAGAGCCAGAACACCGCCTCCGCCAGTTCCTCCGGCAGGCCGTAGCGATTGAGCGGGATGGCGTCGTGATAGTCGCTGCGAATTTCCTTCGAATGGACTTTCAGCGCCATGGCGGTGTCGACGGGCCCCGGCGCAACCGCATTCACGCGAATGCCGCAGGACGCGAGTTCCACCGCAAGCTGCTTGGTGAGATGCGCAAGGCCCGCCTTCGACGTGCCGTAGGCGACGCGCAGCGTCGAAGCGCGCAGAGACGAGATGGACGTGATGTTGACGATCGCCCCGCCCGTCTCGCGCATCAGCGGCACGGCGGCCCTGGTCATGAGGAAGGGGCCGGTGAGGTTGACGTCCATGATCTCGCGCCAGACGTCGAGCGGCGTGTCCATGACGGGACCGAAATGCGCGATGCCGGCGTTGTTGACGAGCGCGTCGAGCCGGCCGAATTTTTCGCGGATCGACGCTACGGCCCGTCCGGCGTCTTCCGGCTTCGAGACGTCGAACGGCAGCTCCATGACTCGATCCGGCGCCTCAAGGCCGCGCATCGCCGCCGAGAGCGTCTCGACATCGTTGTCCATGAGGCCGACCGACCAGCCGGCGCCCAGAAAACGTTGCGCGGTCGCTAGCCCGATGCCGCGCGCGGCGCCGGTAATGAGGGCGACCTTGCCGCTCCTGTCCTTCATATCGCCTTCTCTCGCTCCGCCGATCGCGCCGGCGCTGGCTTAGGCTATAGCGGCCATCCGGTCGAGAGCGCCGTATTAACGCTCAATTTACCGTGTTGGGCTGATGGTCGGAGGACCGGAACAGTCCCGTGAGTTATCTCGACCCGCCGCCCATGCCCGCCGCGATCGTCGTCCAGAAGGACGTCGGCGGGCTCGTGCGCGCCTATCAGGAGCGGACCGAACTCTACCGCTCGCAGAACCGGGAGGTGCGGCTGCACGAATGCCGCTCCGCCTGCACGCTCGCGCTTTCGCTGCCCAACGTCTGCGTCTATCCGTCCAGCACGCTGAAATTTCATCAGGCGTACAACGACATCACGAAGGAAGTGGACCACGGCGTCACCAGCGAGCTCTGGTCGTCGTATCCGCAGGGCGTGCGCGAGAAGCTCGGCACGCTGACGCGCCAGTACAAGGTGTTGCGCGGTTCCGAACTGATCGCAATCGGCGTGCGCGACTGCAATGCGCCGGCCAGGCAGCCGCAGATCATGATCGCCAAGGCGACGCCCGCGCCGGCCGCGCAGGGGAGCGGGGAATTCCTGAAGGGCGTGCAGAGCGCCGTCGAAACGCTTTTCGGCTCGGGCGCGAAAGCGCCGCCCGCCGCGCCGGCCGCCAGGCGGACGGCGCCCC
>CALLYN010000422.1 GCA_937858455.1 uncultured Kouleothrix sp. | reverse complement strand
GCACCGGCAGCAACGCCTGCATCTTCGCCATCGACAAAGACGCCATCGACTAGCGTGAGGCGCTGCCATTCAGATCGGCTGCTAACAAATAATACAAATTACGCAGCGCCACGCGTAATGCGAATGTAATCTCCAAATCTTGGATACGCTGACGCTATCTTGTATAGTAAAAGGGGTGTAGAACCCCGGAGGAGGCCATCCAAACTCACTACGCCCTCCGGCCGACAACAAGGGGAACCTAGCCTATGAAACGCATCGTTATACGCGAGCGCACACCGATCCCCCCCTTCGGCGAGCCGGCCCGCGATCTGCGCATTTTGAATAAGCCGCTCTGGCTCCTACAGCGCGACTTATTAGCCCACCATTGCCGCGGCGCACTGGAAGTGGACTCCTTGGCCGAGATTCCAAGCGAACGCGAGGAACTGCTCGTCTACCGGGATAATCTCTTCTTCAACGATCAGCTGATCAATACCTTCATCGAGCAAGCGAAGGCTAGCGGCCATGCCTGCCAGATTGCGTTTGCGCTCGACGATAAGGCCATCACCACCCACGCACTACGCCTGCAAGACGGCATCACGCTCGATATTCAGCATAACGTCTATATCGCCGATCTCTACTATTACCCGAGCGGCGTCACCGAAGAGCCACAGCCGCTGGTGGTGCCGACCGACCCACGCGAGATGGGTTACTACCACATCCCGACCTACATGGCCCCCAATCACGGCGATCTGGTCTTCCAGGTGCCCAGGCGCGCGTTTCTCTCGATCGAAAACTGGGTGCACCTATTCCTGGCAAACTCGCCGTTTGGCGTGTTCTCGTGGGGCCGTATCCACGAGCAGCTCGCCGAAGAAAGCTGGAAGGAAAAACTCGCAGTCTCTTTCACCACCCTGTTCGACAAGCTCAACCCGTTCGCGCCACGCTGGCGCAACCATTTCCTCTCAAGCTCGCGGCTGGTGAAGGTCGGCAAAAACTGCTCGATCGACCCAACCGCCACCATTCACGGGCCAACCATCATCGGCGATAACGTCACCATTGGCGCCGGCGTGGTGATCACCAACAGCCTGATCGGCAAGAATGTGACGATCATGCAAGGCTCGCAGGTGATGCTCAGTGTTGTCAGCGACCGTTGCTATTTGCCCTGGAACGCCGGTATTTTCATGACGACACTGATGGAGAACTCCATGGTGGCGCAGCTCAGCTGCTTGCAGATGTGTGTGGTCGGCCGGAATACCTTTATTGGCGCGGGCAATATTTTCACCGATTTCGACCTGCGCAACCAGCCGATCCATACGTACCACCAGCGCAAGGGCGCCAGCCGCCCCGAGAAAGAAGAGGTCGGCCTGCCGGTGATTGGCTCGGCGGTTGGGCACAACTGTAAGATCGGCAGCGGCTTTGTGGTGTACCCCGCGCGTATGATCGGCTCGAATAGCACGCTCATCTACGCCGACACCGAGGCCGTGGTCGGCCGTAATGTTCGGCCCATGACCAACATCGACGACCTGGAGGTCGACGATCAGGGCGAGCCGCTGCGTACGGTGTACAAATGGCCGCGCGTGATCGAGCGGCCCGACGCACTATCCGATGAAGAACCGATAGCGCCGCTTCATGTATCGTGGCCCGAGGCGGCGCGATTGCGCCATTAGGAGGCACCCCTGTGAGCAAGGATAAGATTCTTGTCGTTGAAGACGCACCAGATATTTCCAGCCTGCTCAAGATCTACTTTACGTCGCAGGGTTACGAGGTAATGACGGCCATGCGCGGCCAGGTGGCGCTTGATATCTGCCGCAAGACGCCGCCAAACCTGGCCCTGCTCGATGTCAATTTGCCCGATATGGAGGGCTACGACATCGGCCGCGCCCTGCGCCAGAGTGCGCGCACCCGCCATATCCCGATCATCTTCCTCACCGCCCGCGGCGAGAAGCAGGATCGCATCAAGGGCCTGGGCGAGGTGCAGGCCGAGTATTATATCGTCAAGCCTTTCGATATCGAAGAGGTGCACACGATCGTCAAGGGCGCGCTCGACCGCGCCCGCCAGAAGAACCTGGCCCACCCCGTCACCAATCTGCCCACCGCCGAGCTAATCAACGAGCAGTACCGCCAGCTGGTGGCTAGCACGGGCTGGGGCCTGGCCCAGGCTCATATCAACGGCTTCGAGACATTCACCCAGGCCTATGGCGCGGTGGTGGGCGAAGACGTGCTCAAGTTCACCGCGCTCATGCTCAACGAGGTGATCAACGAGCTGGGCGGCCCCGGCGATTTCATCGGCCAGATGGTGGTCGGCCCCGATTTCGTGATGACCTCGACGCCCGAGCACCTCAAGGCGATCTGCACACGGCTGTGCGAGCGCTTCGACGCTGAAATTGGCCTGCAATACAACTACAAAGACCGCCGTAATGGCTATATCGTCGTCAACGACGACCAGGGCACCCCGCGCCAGGTGCCGCTGATGTCGCTCTCGATTGGCGTGCTTACCAGCGACGACGGCCCATTCTACGATATTCGCGAGCTGAGCGAGGCAGTTGAAAATGCACGGCAACACGCACTCGCCGAGGCGCGCGAGCTAGGCCGCCGTAGCCATGCCAGCTATGCCCGGCCATAACAACCGCCGGCGCTCGCTGGCGCGTGCCGGCCGGAAATGCGCGTTGCTGCTCCTACGCCGAGCATATCACCGTACCAGCATCCAGCAACGGTTTCGAGCTAACCGTATTCTGGGAGGAGCATACCCCTGGATATGGACACGACAACGCTAGCTTCGCCACAGGTACGAGCCTGGGAGCTCCTGGCCGATTTGGCAGCCTGTGGCCAGAGCGTCGCAATACTGCAAGGCAAGGCAGAGTTTGCCCGACAGATTGCGGATTTAGCACAGCGACGCCTTCCGTGTCCTTGGGGTTTATTTTTACTACATACCTCCGCAATCTCGCAGGTCGTCGCTAGCTGGGGCCTCAACGGCGACGACGAGCAGCGCCTGCTGCAAAATGGCTACCGCTCGAACCCTAATGTGCTCGAGATCCCGCTGACGCATGCCGGCGCGCCGGCCGGCGCCCTGCTGCTTGGCTCCGCCGCCGAAGCTGATCTGGCGCTTTCGCCAGCGTTTGTACAGGCGCTGCGCGCCCAGCTCGAGCTGCTGCTGGCAATCATCGAGCGCGAGGCCGCCCATCAGCGCGAGCAGGCTACGCTCGAGGCCGCCTCGGCGCTGCGCTTCGACCTGACCGGCCAGCTCGATCTGTATGGCGTGCTGCGCTCGTTGCTCGAGCGCGCGGTGAACCTCAGCGGCGCGGCAGGCGGCGGGATCTACACGCTCTCCGACGATAACGACCTGCAGCTCATGGTAAGCCACGGTATGTCGCACGATTACACCGGTATGCGCCAGAGCCGCGGCCAAGGCATTGCCGGCCAGGCCGCCCTACAGCGCGCTACGCTCCTGATCGACGACTACCAGCGCTACGCGCATCGGCTGAGCATCTTCGAGCACGAGGGCTTCCGGGCAAGCATTGGCGTGCCGCTGCTGGTGCAAGACGACCTGGTAGGCATCCTGGTGCTGATGCATACGCGCGCGAGCGCGCGCTTCGCCGATCACGATCGCCTGCTGATCGAGTCGTTCGCCAAGCCGGCCGCGCTTGTGCTGCGCAATGCCCAGCTGGTGACACAGCAGCAGCAGCGCGCGCGCGAGCTGTTTGTGCTGTATGAAAACGGCCAGATGCTCAGCTCGGCATTGCGCACCGAGCCAATGCTGACGCGCGTGGCCGAGAATATCGCGCTGGTGATGGGCGCGGATCGCTGCCGGCTCTTCTTGGTCGATCAGAACGACCCCGATAACTTATACGAGGCCGCCTCGTATAACCTCGAAGGCCACGACGAGCCGGCCGCGGCGCCACAGCCGATCGGCAACAACCGGTTTATCACTGGCTTGATGCAGTCGAGCGAGCCACTGCTGATCGACGGCGCAAACGCCGCCGCGCACAGCTCGCCGCTGGCTAACACACTGCGCCTCGGCGGCCTGCGCAGCGCGCTGGTGCTGGCGCTGCGCGTCAAAGACCGCGCTGTCGGCCTGATCACAATCGGGTATGTCGAGCAAGATCGGCGCTTCACCCGCGCCGATGTAAACCTCGCACAAACGCTCGCCAGCCAGATCGCCACCGCACTCGCCAATACACAGCTGTATATCGCCGAGCAGCGCCGCGCAAACGAGCTCGAGCAGCTCCAGACGATCAGCCGGCGCCTCGAGATCAACCAATCGCTCGACGAGATGCTGTCGGCTGTGCTGGTGGGCGTGCAGCTGATGGTGCCATTCACTGGCGCCGAGATCAGCCTGTTCGATGAATCCAGCAAGACGCTGCGCGTCATGACAACGCGCGGGATTCGGCCCAGCAATGCAGCCGTAGCAACCCAACCAGCGGGCGGCCTGGCCGGCTGGCTGGCGATGCACCGCCGCGCGCTGCGGCTCGACGACTTTCAGCAGGCGCCTGCACGGCCGCACTTCACCACATTCGCCGACGGTGCACCCATCCGCAGCTACCTCGGCGTGGCCTTGAACCTCGGCGATCAGCTGCTTGGCACGCTCGAGCTGTTCAGCAACAAACCCAACAGCTTCGCCGCCGACGACGAGCGCCTGCTTACGATTGTCGCCGCGCAAGCCTCGCAGGCTATCAACAACGCGCGCCGCTACGAGGCGGCCGATGAATTTCTGCGCAGCCGGCTGCAGCAGCTGACAGCGCTCCAGCGGATCAGCCGCCAGCTCACCTCGAACCTGTCGCTCGGCCACATCCTGGGCTTTACGCTCGAGGAGGCACTGCGGGCTACCGGCGCGGGCTGCGGCTATATCGCGCTGCACCAGGGCTTCGCGTTTGAAGAGGCTATGCGCGCGTTCACGCTCGAAGAAGGCCCGCGCACTTCCAATCTGACGGCCGACAACCTCGACGCCGTGCGTGTGATCGCGGCAAGTGGCTTCGAGCGCGAGGTACACGCCAACTTGCTGAACCAGATCGTCAGCGGCAGCAACACGCTGGCCGACCAGGCCATAGCGCACGGCGAGCCCATCCTGGCCAACGAGCTTGACAGCGACGATCGGCTGGCCGGCCTTGGCCCGCAGGCGCATTCGGCGCTGGCAATGCCGATCTATTACGAGGCCCAGGTTGTGGGCGTTGTGAACTTGCATAGCACCACGCCGCACAACTTTAACCACGACGCGATCGAATTCATGCGCGCGCTGGCCGACCAGGCAGCCCTGGCGATTGGCAATACGCAGCGCTACAACGAGCAAGTGCGCCAGCGCGAGCTGCTGCAGCGCCGCGCCGGCCTCCTCAAGGAAGTGCTCGATATTGGCCAGGCGCTGCGCGCCGACCGCTCGATCGAAGAGGTGCTTGAGCAGATCGCCTTCAGCATCGTCGATACCACGGGCTTCCGGGTGGTGGTCATCAACATCGTCGACAGCGACGCGCCCGATATGCTGCGGATTATCGCCGCAGCTGGCCTGCCGCTGGAGGAAGTCGAGCGGATCAAGCACGGCGTATTCCCGGTTGCCATCGCCGAGCGATTTCTCGATCCGCGCTTTCGCATCGGGCGCAGCTTCTTCATCCCCGAAAACGACGTGCGCGAGATAGCCGCCGAGATCGACCTGAGCAGCGTATCGGGCACGACGATCACCGACGAGCGCGCACCCGGCGAGTGGCAGGCCGGCGATGAGCTGTTTGTGCCACTGTATAGCACCCGCAGCAATCTGCTGGGCTTGATCTCGGTCGAAAACCCGTACGATCGCCAGCGCCCTAATCGCCGCACGGTCGAAGCGCTCGAAATCTACGCCCAGCAGGCGGCGATCGCCATCGAGAACCTCGAGCTGCTGCGCGAGGCGCGCGACCAGGCCGCCCAGATGACCGCATTGGCGCGCGCCAGCGCAGCTACGGTTTCGTCGCTCGACCTCGACGACCTGCTCGCGCGCGTCTACGCCGAGATCGCCGCGTATCTCGGGGAGCTGCCGTTCTTCTTCGTGCTCTCGGTCGACAGCCAGCAGAAGACCATGCGCTACGAGCTGTTCAACCAGTTTGGCCAGCATATGGCGCCGTACCACAAGGCTACGGTGCCAAAGAACGGGCTGAGCGACTGGGTGATCGACAGCGGCGGCATGCTATATATTCGCGATCTTCCGGCCGAGCGCGCCAGCCTGCCGATCCAGCCGCTGCGCCTGGGCGCGGCTGATGTGCGATCGTGGCTGGGCATCCCGCTGCTGAGCCAGAACCAGGTCATCGGCCTGATGTGCGCGCAGAGCATGCAAGCAAACGCGTTTAGCGAACGCGACGTGCAGTTCCTCTCGACGCTCGCAAACCACCTGGCGGTGGCGCTCGAAAAAGTCCGGCTGTTCGCCGAGCGCGAGCAGCGCCTGACCGAGCTTGCCGTCATCAACCGCATCGGCAATATCGTCAGCGCGACGCTCGATATCGAGACGATGTTCAATAGCCTCTACGATTGCCTGTCGAGCTTTCTGCCGATGGACGCATTTATGGTGCGTACCTACCGCAGCGACACGCATATGCTCGTGCGCGGGCTAGCCGTCGATGAGGGCGTGCGCCTGTTCGAGAAGGTCGAGCGCCAGCCGACGCACAGGGGGCTGGTCGAGTGGATCGTGCGACACCGCGCGCCGCTGCTGTTCCGCGACCTGCGCGAAGAAACGCCCGCGGATATCGTGCCCTCGATGTTTGGGAATGTCGAGCGGCCCTCGGCTGCGTGGCTGGGCGTGCCGCTGCTGGTAGGTGACGGCGATATTGTTGGCGTGCTATCGGCGCAAAGCTATACGCCAGGTGTCTATGGCGAGCGCGAGCTCGCCTTCCTGAGCACCGTGGCAAGCCAAGTAGCGCTGGGCGCGCAGAACGTCCGGCTGTTTACCGACCGCGAGCGGCGCATCGCCGAGCTTGATGCGATCAGCCGGATCGGCCACGTCACCAACTCGACACTCGACCTGCGCCCCATGGTCGGCGGGCTGCACGAGGTGCTTCACGAAACCCTCGGCGCCGACAGCACCAGCCTGACGTTGATCGACCACGAGCGTGGGATCGCGCGAGCGCTGGTGTTCGACCGCGGCGTTGTGACGCTTGACAGCGAGGACGATATTGCCCAGATCAGCACTGGCACGCTGGCGGGCTGGATCATTCGCAATAGCCAGATCTTGCACCTCGACGATATCGAGGCCGCGACTGCCGAGAATCAACAGCTGCACCCGCTGTTCCTGAGCTCGCCCGACGACCGCGTACGCTCGTACCTGGGCATCCCGATACTCACCTACGATAGCACACCGATCGGCGCGCTGGGCGTCAGCAGCCGCCAGCTCCAGGCATTCAGCCAGCGCGACCGCGAGTTCCTGGTGAGCGTGGGCGCCCAGGTGTCGTTGGGCGTCCAGAACGCCCAGCTGTTCGCGCGCGCTACCGACCAGGTGCAGTTCCTTGCGCTGCTGAATCGCGTCTCGTCGGTCGCGGCCTCGACACTGGCAACCTCCGAGATCTACCGGGCGGCCATCGAAGCGCTGGCGCGCGCCAGCGGCGCCGACCAGGTGCGGATTGTGCTCTACGACTATGCCGCCAATACCGTGACGATCGCGGGTGAGCTGGTGCCAGCGACGCCCGAGCAGTCGAAAAGCATCAGCATCCCGCTGCAGGGCAACCCGTCGGTCGCGTGGCTCGAACAACATCGCCAGCCGCTGATCGTACACGACGCTCAGAACGATCCGATCCTGGTACGCACGCGCGAGATGTTCAAGGTGCTCGACATTCGCTCGGTGGCCTTGCTTCCCCTGATCGTCGGCGACCGGCTCATCGGCGCGGCTGGGATCGATTTTGTTGGCCGGCAGCAACAGTTTAGCGATCAGACGATCGAGCTATGCCAGACGATCGCCAACCAGATGGTGACGGCGATCGAGAACGCGCGCCTGTTTGGCGAAGCCCAGGAGAGCGCCTCGGCGCTGAAGAGCAAAGTTGGCGAGCTCGAAACGCTGCTTGAGGCCGCGCGCCTGCTCAGCTCGACGCTCGACCCGCAGCAGGTGCTCGATAACCTGATGGAGCTGGTTGGGCGACACCTGGATGTGAATACCGTCGCGCTCTGGACAATCACCGAGAGCCGGGTGCTCGAGCCAGCAGCGATGCTCGGCATCCCGCAGGAGATCGCCCGCACACTGCGGCCGGCAGTTGGCAGCGGCCTCACCGGGCGCGTGGCCGCCACCGGCACCACGCTGATCGTCGCCGATGTTGAGCGCGATGGCGGCTCGCTGTACCCCGATTTCAACCGCGCTAATCACTATACTTCGTTCATGGGCGTGCCGGTAAACTATCGCGGCGTCACGATCGGCGTGCTGAGCGTCATGACCATCCAGCGCCGCGAGTTCAGCCGCGACGAAGAGCTGCTGCTTTCGGGCATGGCCGACCAGGCGGCGATCGCCTTGCAGAACGCGCGCCTGTTCGCCGAGCGCGAGCGCCGCATCGCCGAGCTGATCTCACTCAATAGCATCAGCCAGGCGATCAACGCCACACTCGAGCAGGGCGAGCTGCTTGAGGCGCTGCATCGCGGCATCAGCGAAGTGCTCGACACCCGCGAGTCGTTTATCGCGCTCTACGATGCCGCTACCAACCAGCTGACATTCCCGATCTTGTGGGAGCACAGCCGGCGCGTGCCCAACACTATTCGTATGCAGGTCGACGACCCCAGCTGCCTGTCGGAGCGCGTGGTGATTGAGAAGCGCCCCATCCTGCTACGCAGCGCGGCCGAGGTCGAGCAGCTCTCGACCGCGCCGGTGGCAAACAACGAGCCGCCGACCGCGTCGTGGCTGAGCGTGCCGATTATGCTCAGCGACGAGGTGCTGGGCATCATCAATGTCCAGAGCTTCAGCCCCAACGCCTTCGACGAAGACGACCAGCGCTTCCTGACCACGGTAGCCAGCCAGGTGGCCACGGCACTTTCCAAAACACGCCTGTTCACCGAGCGTGAGCGGCGGCTGCGCGAGGCGAATGCGCTGCGCGATATCGGCAGCGCGGTCAGCTCGACGCTGGAGCTGGGCGACATGCTCGAGCGGCTGCACAACGAGCTGGGGAAAGTGATCAATGTCAGCACGTCGTTTATCGGCCTGTACAACGCCGGCCAGCGTCAGCTCAGCTACCCGATCGCATACGTCGGCGGCACGCGCGTCCAGCTCACCCCGCGGATCATCGACCGTGGCGCGAACCACTGGGCGATCACCCACCGCCAAGCGCTGCTGCTCAACACCGAAGACGAGTACTGGAGCTTCTACGGCCTGCCGCCTGGCCCGCAGCGGCTCGACCCTTCCGACCAGCCAGAAGAATCGTTCCTGATCGTGCCGATTCTGCTTGGCGAGGAAGTGCTCGGCATCGTCAACATCCAGAGCTACGAGCGCCACGCCTTCAACCAGGACGACCTGCGCTTTGTTTCGACGGTTGCCAACCAGGCGGCGATCGCGATCAACAACGCGCGCCTGTTCCTGGAGCGCGGCCGCAGGATCGAAGAGCTCGCGACCTTCAACCAGATCGGCCAGGCGCTGAGCGCAGTATCAAAGCACGACGAACTGCTCGAGCTGATCTATCGCCAGACCAGCCGCCTGCTCGACACCACCAACTTTGCGATCGCGCTGTACGACGAGCGGCGCGACCTGATCACATTCCCGCTGTGCTACACCAACGGCCGGCGCGTCGCGGCGCCGCCGGCCAGCGCCCAGAGCGGCCCGATGGCCCAGGTCATTCGCACGCGCGAGCCGCTGCGGATCCGCGGCAATGGCCGCCGCGAGAGCGCGCGCGCATGGCTGGGCGTGCCGATGATCGCCGCCGACCGGATCATCGGCGTGATCGGCATCGAGAGCGATCAGAGCGAGTTTACCTTCAGCGACGACGACACGCGCCTGCTGGCGACGATCGCCTCGTGGGGCGCTACTGCGCTCGAAAACGCACGCCTGCTTGGTGAGTCGCGCCAGAGCGTGCAGGAGCTGACCGCACTCTACGATATTAGCCAGGTGTTCGCGGGCAACTTCGACCAGCAGGAGGTGATCTATGCAATCGCGTGCAGCGCACTCGACCTGCTGAAAGGCAATGTCGGGATCGTGTTGATGTTCGACGACCACCAGCAGCCTACTCAGCAGGTGATCGTCGACGGCGAGCGGCCGAATGTGATCGAGCGCGAGATTTCGCAGGATGTCGCTGCGATTGCACACAGCCTGCTGCACGCCGAGCGCCCAATCGCCATTCGCGACTTCGACGAGCTGCCCGAGACGCCCTCGATCGCGCAGCAGATGCGGCTGCGCAGCACCCTCAACGCGCTGATCGGCACGCGCGAACAGCCATTGGGCGTGCTGCTGCTCGGCAATCGTCAGCCGCGCGACTGGCAGGATCGCGAACTCTCGCTCATGTCGCTGCTAACCACCCAATCGGCGCTGGCGCTCGAGAGCGCCCGGCTGTTCGCCAGCGAGCAGGCGCGCCGCCAGGCCGCCGACACCTTGCGCGAGGTGGCGCAGACGCTCACGGGCGTGCTGGCGATCGACGAGATCACCACGCTCATCCTCGATCAGCTGCGGCGCGTGGTGCCATACGACACAGCCTCGCTGCTGCTGCGCGACGACGATATCGTGAGGATCGTCGCGACCCGCGGCTTCGACGAGCACTATCGTACGCAGATCGAGCAGTTCTCATTCAAGCTGGCCGACGACGCAAACATGCGCACGATCGTCGAGACACGCCAGCCGCTGGTGATCGACGATGTGCAGCACGACAGCGACTTTATTGTGATCGAAGGCACCGAGCACATCCACGGCTGGATCGGCGCGCCACTGCTGATCGACGACGAGGTGATCGGCCTGCTGACCGTCGATAGCAGCGAGATTAGCGCATACAACAACGAGCACGCCCAGCTGGCGTTCGCGCTGGCCAGCCTGGCGGCCCAGGCTATCCGCAACGGCCGGCTGTTCGCCGAGGTGCGCCGCTTTGCCAGCGAGCTCGAGCAGCGCGTGATCGAGCGCACTGCCGCGCTGGCCGAGGCCAATACGCTGCTCTCGGCCGAGAAAGAGCGACTGCAAGCGGTTCACTCGATCACGCTCGAGCTCTCGCAGACGCTCGAGCTCGAAGCCACGCTCACCAAATCGCTCGGCCTGATGTCAAAGGCCGTCGGCGTCAAGCGCGGCTCGATCATGCTGCGCGACCCACAGTCGAAGTCGCTGATCTGCCGGGCGGTGCTCGGCGCCGACGGCACGGTGCGCTCGACCTATATTCCGATCAGCTTCGCCGACGGCGGCGGCCTGGCCGGATGGGTGATGGACCAGGAGCAGGGCGTCAGTATCCCGGATGTGCGCCACGACGAGCGCTGGGTGCGCGAGCACGGCCGCGCCGACGAGGTGCGCTCGGCAGTGGCCATCCCGCTGCGCACGAAAGACGAGATCCTGGGCGTGCTGATGCTCACTAGCCCCAAGCTCAACTATTTCAGCCAGGCGCAGGTGCAGCTGATGACCACGATCGCCAATGAGATCGCGATCGTCATTCACAATGCCGAGCTGTACTCGTTTATTACCGAGCAGGGCCTGCGCATGTCCGAGCTCTTCGCGCAGCAGCGCGAGGAAACCAGCAAGAGCCAGGCGATCCTCCAGAGCATCACCGAGGGCGTCATCGTGCTCGACGAGCGCCAGCGGGTGGTGCTGTTCAACCCGGCCGCCGAGCAGGTGTTGCACATTCCGGCGTCGTACGCGCTGCAGCAGCCGCTCGATCATCTGAAGGCGTATAGCGGCGCAGGAATGCGCCCCGAGCAGGCTACGCAGATCTTCAACGGCCTGAGCGAGGGCCTGCAGATCGTGGACGAGAGCGGCAAATACGTGAACCGCATCCTCGACCTAGCCGCACCGCCGCAGACGATCGCCATGAACTTCGCGGCGGTGGTGCGGCCCGATGGCATTCGCTACGGCAGCGTAGCGGTGCTGCGCGATGTCACACGCGAGATCGAGGCCGACCGTGCCAAGCGCGATTTTATCTCGAGCGTGTCGCACGAGCTGCGCACACCACTCACGTCGATCAAAGGGTATGTCGACCTCCTGCTGCTGGGCGCGGCCGGGCCGCTAGCCGAGGGGCAGCAGGCATTCCTGAGCGTTGTGAAGAACAACGCCAACCGGCTCATGGATCTGATCAACGACATCCTTGAGATCGGCCGGATCGACGCAAACAAGATCCTGCTGAACTTCGAGCAGGTGGATATGACCTATGTGTTGAACGATGTACTCCAGACCATGCGCGCCGAGATCCAGCGTAAAACCACCGACATCCGGCTCGATATCGCGCCTGGCCTGCCGCCGATCACCGCCGACCTGCGCCGCGTGACGCAGGTGGTGCTCAACCTGGTGTCGAATGCAGTAAAATACACTTACCCAGGCGCGCATGTACACTTGCGGGCATTTATGAACCCGGCCGGGCTACTGCAAGTAGACGTGGAAGACGACGGCGTGGGGCTTTCGCCCGAGCAGCAGCAGCACCTGTTCCGCCGTTTCTACCGCGCCGACAACCCGCTGCGCGATGAAGTAGGCGGCACCGGGCTGGGGCTCTCGATCGCCAAGTCGTTTGTCGAGCTGCACGGCGGCGAGATCTGGGTGCAGAGCGAGCTTGGCAAAGGCAGCACCTTTAGCTTTATGCTGCCGCTCTCGCAGCCTGAAATGGCGTTTACCGAAGAATAATCACCGGCCTTACTAGTGTGAGTTCGTCTCGTGAGCGCGATCCATCTCAACAATCGACTCCTGCATTATGAAATGGTCGGCCGGCGTGGCCAGCCCATTATCTTTCTGCATAGCTGGCTTGGCTCGTGGCGCTACTGGCTGCCGACGATGGATCATATCTCGGAGCGCAACCGGGCGTACGCGCTGGATTTCTGGGGCTTTGGCGAGTCCGACCGACGCGATAGCGAGTTTTCGCTGCCCGAGTATGTCGATCTGCTGCTGGGCTTCATGGACAATATGGGCCTGACGCGGGTGAACTTGGCGGGCCATGGCCTTGGCGGCATGGTGGCGATCCGCGCGGCGATCAACCACCCGGCGCGCTTCGGCAAGATCATGACCGTCAACACGCCGATTCACGGCGCTCAGGCGATCTCGGTGCGCCCGGGCGCGCTGCTCTCACGGCTGCTGGGACGCAGCCAGCCCACCAATATCTGGTCGAAGCTGGTGCGGCAGATCGAAGTCGACGACTCGCAGATCAAAGAGGAGATCATCGAGGATACCGACAGCCTGTCGGAGCATGTGGTCGAGCGGGTTGTCGCATCAGTGCTCAAGGCCGACCTGCGAACCGACCTGCCGAGGCTCGAGTCGCCGCTGCTGGCGGTGTACTGCTCGAACGACAGCATTGTGAGCCACGACCAGGCCGACCTGCTACGCGAAAAATACCGCTCGCTGCAGGTGCTCGAGCTGCGGCGCTCGAATCACTTCCCGTTTCTCGACCAGCCGAATGTGTTCAACCGCTTGCTGCTGGATTTCCTGGCAAGCGAGGGCACGCCGGTGGAGATCAAAGCCGAGTGGCGCCGGCGCGTCAGCCAGCTCGAGTATATGTAGCTCGCTCGAATGCTCGAGGAGTGATACCAAATTCGGCTGATCACACGCTATATGGCGGGGGTTCGGGGACGGCAAAGCCGCCCCGAATTTCTTTTTGGTATGCCCTTGCTGTATGGTGAGGTTTCGGGGGGCGGCTTTGCCGCCCCCCGAATTTCTTTTTAGTATGCCCTGCCCGGCTTTGCCGGGCAGGGCATACTAAAAAAACAGTGTTCAAATGAAGTAGTATTAGCGGCGCAGGCGCGGATCGAGCGCGTCGCGCAGGCCATCGCCGAGCAAGTTGAAGCCCAGCACGTTGACCATGATCGCCAGGCCAGGGAAGAACACCAGGTGTGGCGCGCTGAAAACCTGGTTGCGCTCGGCGCTGAGCATCGAGCCCCACTCCGGGGTTGGCGGCTGAGCGCCCAGGCCAAGAAACGACAGCGCAGCCGTCTCGAGGATGGCCGTGCCGATGCCAAGCGTACCCTGCACGATCAGCGGCGAGATCGCATTGGGCATCACGTGCTGCAGCAGAATCGCGAGAGGGCTAGCGCCAACCACGCGCGCGGCGGCCACATACTCTTCCTGCTTGACGGCCAGCACGCTGGCGCGCATCACGCGGGCATAGGCCGGAATCGACACAATCGCAATCGCGAGCATGGCGTTGATCAGGCCAGGCCCGAGCACACTGACGATCGCGATCGCCAGGAGCAGCGCCGGAAACGCGAGCAGCACATCGAGCACGCGCATGATCAGATTATCGACCCAGCCGCCAACATAGCCGGCAAGCGCGCCCAGCAGCACGCCAAGGATAATCGCGAAGCCGACCGTCAGAAACCCGACATACAGCGAGACGCGCGCGCCGTAGATGATCCGGCTCCACTCATCGCGATTGTTGCCATCGGTGCCCATGATGTGCTGCGGCTGGTCGGCTGCGCAGCCGAGCAGGTGAATGCACGGCGCCGCGCGCTTCTGCACATCTTCGATGCCGATCAGCACCTGCTCGGGATTGTAGGGCGCGAGCAACGGCGCCAGCAGAGCGACGAGCACGAGCAAGACAATGATCGTCAGACCGATCACCGCCGAGCGCTGGCGAAAGAACGCGCGGATCGCCTGGCGCCAGAGGCTTTCGGGAGCGCGCATCTGCGTAAGCGGTGCCGATGCTGCGGGCGCGGTGGTTGTTGTCGCCATAGATTGTCACCTACTCAAGTCGAATGCGCGGATCGAAGAACACATACGAGAGATCGACCAGCAGGTTCACGGCGACATACCCAAAGGCAATCACCAGTGTAAAGCCTTGTATTACCGGATAATCGCGCGCCGTAATCGCCTCGAACAGCATTCGCCCCACGCCCGCGAGCCCAAAGATCGTTTCGGTGAGCACCGCGCCACTGAAGACCGCGCCAAGCTGCAGGCCGATGATCGTGGCGATCGGCAGCAGCGCGTTCTTGAAGGCGTGGGCCATGATCACCTTGACGCCGCTGAGCCCTTTGGCCCGCGCGGTACGCACATAATCGCGGCCAAGCACGTCGAGCATGCTGGCGCGGGTCATGCGCGCAATGATCGACATCGGGATGGTGGCCAGCGCCAGCGACGGCAGTATCAGATGCTTGAGCGCATCGCCCATTACTGCCCACTGGCCAGTGATCAGCGCGTTGAAAATATAGAGGTTGGCGGCAAACTGCAACAAGCCCAGCCGCAGCGAGCCTTTGGGCGCGGCCCAGCCATACAGCGTGAAAAATGGTGTCGGGTTGATGCCTGCCGACAGCCGGCCCGAAGGCGGCAGCTGCAGCGGCGTGCCTTTCAGCAGCAGCGCGAACAGGTAAGCCAGCATCAGGCCGAGCCAGAACACCGGCATTGAGACGCCGATATTCGCGCCGACCATGGTGCCGACATCGATCGCGGAGTTGCGGCGGATCGCCGATAAAATGCCGGCTGGAATGCCAATCAGCGTGGCGATCACTAGCGCGATGATGCCAAGCTCGATCGTGAGCGGCAGGCGCTCGACGATAAGCTGCGTCACCGCGCGGTTAAAGCGTATCGAGTTCCCCAAGTCGCCGCTGAACACATCACGGGCATACACGGCCAGCTGTACGGGGATAGGCCGGTCGAAGCCCTTCTCCTGATTAAAGCGGGCGCACACTTCCGGCCGGGCCTTTTCGCCCAGCATCGCAACGCACGGCCCGCCGGGGATGAGCCGGGCCATCGCGAATGTCACCAGCATGACGCCGAGTAACACAGGGATGGCGGTAAGTATTCGCCGGCCAATGTACTGAATCATTGCATGCGTTCCGTTGCGCTGGGAGCGCGTGCCGCAGGGGCTATAAGGCCACGCGGCACGCGCTCGGCTTGGGGCCGTCAGGCCAATACCGGTGTTACTTCGCCGGCTTCTGGTTCATGAAACCGCCCCAGAGGCCCGAGAAGTAGTCGAACGCGCCGGTGTTGCCCTTGTGTAGCGGGCTCGCGGCGTCCCACTGCACATAGTAGGTCGTCACCACGTCGTTGGCGGTCAGCGGCGTGCCATCCGAGAACTTGACGCCGTCGCGCAGCTTGCACGTCCAGACGGTCAGGTCGGCGTTCGGGTCGCAGGCGGTAGCCAGCGCCGGCACCGACTTCGTGCCGCCCTTCTCGTAGGCGTACAGCCCTTCGGTCACCATGTTGCAGGCGCGCAGCGACTCGCCGTCGGTCTCGTCGCCGCAGTACATGCTGATCGGCTCGGCGTTCTGCATCCACACGAATGTATCGCGCCCGCCGGGATCCATCTGGGCGAAGATCTCGTTGCCAAGCGGGCTGGTGTGCGCGCCCTTGACGTCGGCCTTGAAGGCCACGGCCGAGCCACCGTGCGCAACTGGCACCATCGGGATGTGCTTCTTAATGAGGTTGTTCGCCTGCTCATAGACCGGCTTGCGCTTGTCGTCGCCGGCCAGCGCGGCGGCCTGCTTCAGCGCGGCGGTGAGGTCGTCGAACTTGTCGCCGAACGACTTCGAGGCGCCCGTACCGAAGTGGTAGTCGAGGAAGTTGGTCTGGTCGGGGTAGTCGGCGCCCCAGCCGAGCATGAATAGGCCCTGCAGCTGGCCCGCGCTGGCCGCGGCCAGGAATGCGCCCGACTCCATCTTGTTGATCTTGATGTTGATGTTCAGGTTCTGCTTGAGCTGGGCCTGGATGTCCTCGGCCACCTGGTTGGGCTGGGGCAGGTAGCCGCGCACCACGTCGCGGTAGGCCAGCTCGGTGTCGAAGCCATTCGGGAAGCCGGCATCGGCCAGCATCTTCTTGGCGGCGGCTGGGTCGAACTTATACCACTCATCGCCGGTGCAGCCGTTGGGGATGGCGCAGGGCGTGAAGTACTTCGCAACCTCGGAGCCGGCCGGGTAGAAGTTCTTGACAATCCGCTCGCGGTCGATGCCCATAGCGATCGCCTGGCGCACCTTCTCGTTGTCGAACGGCTTGTACGTATTGTTCATACCGACGTACATTACGTTCAGCGCCGGGCGCTCAATCAGCTGCAGCGAGGAGTCGCCCTTCACCTTGGCAAAATCGTCGGGCGCCACATTGTCGATGCCATCGACGGTGCCCGACTGGAGCTCGAGCAGGCGCTGCGCGGCCTCGGTGCTCCAGCGGAACACCAGCGTGGCGGCCTTGGCCTTCTCGCCCCAGTAGTTGTCGTTACGCTTGAAGGTAACGTTGTCGCCCTTGGTCCACGAATCGACCGCGTACGGGCCGGTGCCGATCGGCTTATTGAGCAGATCGCCGCCGCCGCCAGTCTCCTGGATATGCGCGGCCGGCTGGATGCCGAACGACGAGAACGCGACCTTGGCGAGGAACGCCGGGTCGGGCGAGCACATCGTGAAGCGCACGGTGCTCTTGTCGACGGCGGCGATCTCTTTGATCAGGCCGGCATACTTCTGGCCGGCGTACTCCGCGTCACACGCGGTCACGCTTGCGACGGCAAGGCCATTGTCTTCTTTGAGGCCGCCAATCGGCTCGGCGGCGGGGGCTGCGGCGGTGGGCTCGGCTGCGGCAGTGGGCTCGGGGGCAGTGGTGGCTGCAGCCGGCGCGGCAGTGGGCTCGGGGGCAGTGGTGGCTGCAGCCGGCGCTGCGGTGGGCTGCTCGGTCGTGGCTGGCGCACTGCCGCCACAAGCGGCCAGCAGCGGTATCAGGAGGGCCAGCAGAAGCGCCAGGGCGGCACTTCGTCGCCAAGAAACGTGCGCGAGTCGCATGTAGCATTCCTTTCGCAATAGGAGAATCTGCGTCTGCTCAGCGGGCAGATGTAGGAATTCGGTCTCTGCGCTGCCGATCACCTCCCCTCGTATAAAGAGCAGTGCGCACCATAGCTTGCTTGCCTAGGGCGCGCAAATGATTGTAAACCAAGAAGCCGCGACAAGGCGCCTGGCTGTACTAGGCTCGGTGTGGAAACGCCACCATTGCCGGCACCACAGGCCAGCCGGTGGCATTCAGGGCTGTAGTCGCTCGCCAGGGGCCGCCAGCGGCGGCAAGATGAGCAACGGTGATATGGAAATTCGCGTGCGCCGATTATATCAGAAAGCATTCTGAACGTCAACGCTCGTCGCTATCGCACAAAAAGACATTGAAAGACTTTACACTCTTTACACGCGCACACGTAGCATATCGGCCTGCAATCCGTGGTATGATCGGCGCGGGCTCGGCAACGGCGGGCCTGCGCGTTTGGTGGCCCGCAACGCGGGTGGCCGCATACTAAAGAAATTTGGGGCAGCGAAGCCGCCCCCAAACCCCCACCACAGTGTGAGTAATCAAGCGACTTTGGTATAAGCTGATCAGAAGAGGTGCTCAATGCGTTCGATCCGCTACACGGCATTTGGCAACCCGGCCGAGGTATTGCGCGTCGAGGATGTGCCAACGCCGACGCCACGGCCAGGGCAGGTGCTGCTGCGCCTGCAAGCTCGGCCGATCAATCCATCCGATCTCTTTCAGATCCGCGGCGCATACGGTATTCTGCCGCGGCTGCCGGCCACGCCGGGCATGGAGGGCGCGGGCGTGATCGAAGCGCTGGGCGAGGGTGTTGAAGGGCTGCGCGTTGGCCAGCTGGCCGTGCCGCTCGGGCCAATCGGCACCTGGCAAGAATACCTGGCCGCCGACGCGAACGCGCTGCTGCCGCTGCCCGAGGAGCTCGACATACGCGCGGCCGCGATGCTGGTCGCCAACCCGACTACCGCCTGGCTGCTGCTGCACGAAGCGCTGCGGGTCGAGCCGGGGGCATGGGTGCTGCAGAACGCCGCTAACTCGGCAGTGGGCTATTTCGTGATCCAGCTGTGCCGGAGGCTGGGCTATCGCAGCATCAACGTCGTGCGGCGGCGCGACGTATACGACGATCTGCGCGCCGCAGGCGCCGACGAGATCATCTGCGAGGCCGATGAAGATGTGGTCGAGCGGGTGCGCGCGATCACCGGCAAAGGCGCGCGCTATGCGATCGACTCGGTGGCCGGCGATAGCGGCTCGCGGCTAGCACAAGCGCTGGCGCCAGGCGGGATGCTGGTGGTGTTCGGCGCGATCAGCGGCCAGCCGCTGACGCTCGACGCAGGCGCGCTGCTGTTTCGCGGCGCCACGATCCAGGGCTGGTGGCTGGCACACTGGCTGCGCACTACCACGCCGGCCGCGCGCGTCGCCCTATTCGGCAAGCTCATCCCGCTGATCGCCGATGGCACCCTGCGCGCACCGGTCGCGGCCGAGTTCGACCTGGCCGATATTGCCGAGGCAGTGCGCCTAGCCGAGAGCAGCACACGCCACGGAAAAGTCTTGCTGGTGGGCTAACTACACCTGCAAGGCACATAAAAGTGAGACGTATTGACAAGCTAGCTTGAGAATATAGCGAGCGAGCGCCTGCTACTACCAAAATGATACCGCATCACAATCGCGGCGCTGCAGGAAGATGGGCGATCTGAGCACAGGCTGAGCACAAACCGGTAGCATGTGGCCACTGCGGCGTGCTATAAAAGCGCTGGTAAAAAACCTTTAACCACTGCAGGTTCAGCCCGCGAACCGCAGCTGAAGGAGCGCTTTTTGAAACGCATCGTCTTTATGGCCACGCTGATCGCCCTGCTGATCGGTGCCGTGCCATCTACGAGCGCAGCCGCCAGCACCAGCACCAGCGCCAGCGCCGCGCCGTCCACCGTCGCGCCTGGCGCCACAACCACGCTCACCGCCACGGCGAAAAGCGATACCGCAACCACCATGCTTGTCGACCTGGAGCTGTATGGCCCCAGCGGCCAGCGCGTCTTTCAACAAGCCTGGGACAACCAGGCGTTTGCGGCTGGCCAGCAGCGTACGTTTCAGGCTAGCTGGCCGGCGCCAAGCAGCGGCGCTGCGGGCACGTACACTATCAAGATCGGCCTGTTCTCGCCCGGCTGGGGCACGCTATACAGCTGGAACGACGCTGCCGGCCAGCTCAGCGTTGCAGCCAGCACCAGCGCCGGCAGCGGCCTGACCGGCCAGTTCTACGACAATAAAGACCTGACCGGCCTAAAGCTGACGCGCATCGACGCGAGCGTGAACTTCAACTGGGGCGCGGGCTCGCCGGCAGCCGCGATTGCCGCCGATACGTTCTCGGCGCGCTGGCAGGGCCAGGTTCAGCCACGCTTCTCCGAAACCTACACCTTCTATACAATCTCCGACGACGGCGTGCGGCTCTGGGTAAATGGCCAGCAGCTGATCAATAAGTGGAGCAACCAGTCTTCGGCCGAGAGCCGAGGCACGATCACGCTAGCCGCCGGCCAGAAATACACGATTGCGCTCGAGTACTTCGAAAACACCGGCAACGCCTCGGTCGCGCTGCTGTGGTCGAGCGCCAGCCAGGCCAAGCAGGTGGTTCCGCAAAGCCAGCTGTACCCGGCCGCCAGCAGCCCAGCCGCGACGCCAACCAGCACGCCGCGGCCAACCGCCACGCCCCAGCCTACCAGCGTGCCAAGCGCCACTGCAACGCCAGGCGCGGGGCGGTATTTCAGCACGCTGCCGCCCGGTTCGGCGCTGCCCAGCGACGCAGAGTGCGCCGCGGCGGTGAAGCGCCGGCCCGAGAACAAGCGCGTCAACGCGGGCTACAATGCCACGCGCGGCTCGCAGCAGCTGGCGAACAACTTCCTCAGCGGCGACCCACGCGCCAACTCCGTGATCGCCACGCGCGTGACCGGCAACTTCAGCGGCAGCACCGACGAGATCTTGCAGTGGGCCGCGTGCAAGTGGGGTGTCGACGAGGATATGGTGCGCGCCCAGGCCGCTGTCGAGTCGTGGTGGCGGCAGAGCACCAAGGGCGACTGGACGACCGACGCGAGCCGCTGCGCGCCGGGCCACGGCTTGGGCGCCGACGGGCAGCCCGGCCAGTGCCCCGAGAGCTGGGGTGTTTTGCAGAACCGCTACCCGTACGAGCAGTCGGCCTGGCCTGGCATTGAAAGCTCAACTGCGTTCAACGCCGACGCCGCCTACGCGATCTGGCGGGCCTGCTACGAGGGCTACGAGTGGTGGCTGAACGACGTGGAGCGCGGCCAGGCATACGCCGCAGGCGACGCGTGGGGCTGTATGGGCCGCTGGTTCGCCGGCCGCTGGCACACCCCACCCGCCGACGACTACATCACCAAGGTGCGCGGCTACCTGAACGACCGCGTCTGGGAGCAGCCGAGCTTCCAGGAGCCGTAGAGGCTCCGAGTTGCAGGCGGCTCGCGCCAGGCCTGGCGCGGGCCGCCTGTGTGCCTGCACGGCGACACATTCGAATGACGCCGGCCAGCACACAGCAAATAAATCGACCTCGTAGCTTTACCACTACGAGGCCGCTTTCCGTGCTACCTTGAGTTAAACTCAGGTTAGGTTGTTTGGTGTTGGCTGGGGAACAGGGACTCGAACCCCAACTACCTGATCCAGAGTCAGGCGTTC
>CALLYN010000421.1 GCA_937858455.1 uncultured Kouleothrix sp. | reverse complement strand
ACACCGCCAGAAAGCCTGGGAACTTCAGCACGCTGCCGGTGGCGCGGAAGGTGTACGGGTCGACATCCGAAGAGCCAGGGGCAGAAGAGGAAGCTCGCTCGTCTTTCGCCTTGCGTCTTTCGTCTTTCGTCAGCGCCCCAATGTCCACCGTCGTGCTGTCGAACAGCGCCGCCTCCATCTGGCTGGCAATAAAGCGCTTCCAGATCAGCTCGTACAGCCGGAACTGCTCGCGCGGCAAGATCTCGCGCAGCGCCTCGGGCGTGCGGCGGCTCGATGTGGGGCGGATGGCCTCGTGCGCCTCTTGCGCCCCTTTGGCTTTGGTGCGGTACACCGGCGGCTTTTCGGGCAGGTAGTCGGCGCCGAAGCGGTTCAAGATGACGTCGCGCGCCTCTTCTTGGGCCTCGCGCGCGATGTTGAAGCTGTCCGTTCGCATGTAGGTGATCAGGCCGACCGTGCCTTCGTCGCCGCCGATGTCTACGCCTTCGTACAGCTGCTGCGCTACGATCATGGTGCGCTTGGCCGAAAAGCCCAGCTTGCGCCCGGCCTCTTGCTGCAAGGTGCTGGTGGTGAACGGCGGCGCCGGCGTGCGCTTCTTGTCTTTGCGAGTGATCTTGCGCACGGCGTAGCTGGCGCCGTCCAGGTCCGCTACAATCGCCTGGGCCGAGTCGGCGTCGCCGATCGCGAACTTGTCGAGCTTCTTGCCGGCGCGCTCGATCAGCACCGCGCGAAACTGGTCCTTGCGGTCGCCGCTCGGCTTGCCGCCTGCAGCTTGCTTGCTCAGGTCGGCCTCGATCGTCCAGTACTCTTGCGGCACAAACGCTTCGATCTCGCGCTCGCGCTCGACCACGAGGCGCACCGCCACCGACTGCACGCGCCCGGCCGAAAGCCCGCGCATGACTTTGTCCCATAGCAGCGGCGAAAGCTTATAGCCTACCAGACGGTCGAGCACGCGCCGCGCCTGCTGCGCGTCTACCAGGTTGTGGTCGATCTGGCGCGGGTGCGCGATCGCCTGCTGCACGGCATTGCGCGTGATCTCGCTGAACTCGACGCGGTAGATCGGCGTGCCGCGCGGGATGCCGGCCGCCTGCGTAATATGCCAAGCGATCGCCTCGCCCTCGCGGTCGGGGTCGGTGGCTAGGTACACCGCCTCGGCCTGGCGGATCGACTTCTTCAGCGCCGCCACGACCTTTTCCTTGCCCTTGGCTACCTCGTATACCGGCGCGAAGTCGCGCTCGACATCGACGCCCAGGTCGCTCTTCGGCAGGTCGCGCACGTGGCCCATCGAGGCCTCAACCCGAAATCCGCGCCCAAGGTACTTCTGAATAGTTTTCGCCTTTGCCGGCGACTCGACAATTACAAGTTTATCGGCCATACCTGCTGCTGATCCTTATATGTATGTATACGCGTGCTGGCCGGTCGTGCCGCTGGAATCTCTGCGGAAGGGCAGCCGATGCCGCCGGGCTGGGGCGCGAGCCGCGTATATATGGCAGTGCCGGGGGTACCAGACTCTTCGGCATGCGAGACATGAGGCTCACTATAGCGAGCAACTATGGCCTTGTCAAGTACCCTTGTTCTATTGCCGTATCGCCAACCTGGCAGCTCTGAGGTGTGCGCAGCCGTCGCGGAAGCTGTATTGTCAGCAAATTGTCATGTTTCGGTCGATCAGTACCATCGTCCTATTGTTCCACCGCGCCGCGAAGCCGTATAATTCGTGGCAGACGCTCGCAAAAGATTTCGGCATACGCGCATGCGCGTTGAAAGCATCGAAAGGCGCGGATGATGCTCCAGCGGCGAACACAACGAACGGGCCAGTCGATGGTCGAAATGGCGTTGCTGCTTCCCTTCATTATCATGATTATTTTTGGCATTATCGACATGGGCTGGTATATCTTCGGCTACGCCACCGTGTACCAGGCGGCGCGCAATGGCGCCGAGAAGGCTGCCGAGATCCCGCCGTACCCCAGCAAGCTCAGCCCGCTCGACCGCAGCGATCTGTGCGTGTCGTCGATTTTGTCGGCGACGCTGGCCGGCACGCCCGAGGTGCTGTTCCGCGATATCGCCAGCGGCAACAGTGGCAATACCTTCGGGCTGAGCTACCCCAGCGGCAAGCGCCAGCTGGGCGAGCCAATTCAGCTCGATCTGGTGTATAACATCCAGCCGCTCACGCCCTTCTGGCGCCTGATTACGTTCGGCAGCCAGGGCACAATGCGGGTGCAGATGGCGACGCGCCGCTCGATTGAATCGCTAGGCGATAACCCGAACTCGCCCAACCTTGTCGCCTGCCAGCCGTGAGGAATAGTATGCTGCGACACACTCCAACCCGCGGCCAGGCCCTTGTCGAGTTCGCGCTGGCGGCGACGCTGATATTCTTCCTGCTCGCCGCCGCCGTCGATATCGGCCTTATGATGTTCGCGCTGCAGGGCCTGCACAACGCCGCCCAGGAGGGCGCCTCCTACGGCAGCCGCTGGCTGATCACCGACGCGCAGGGCCGCCGCGTGCTCGATGTCGACGCGATCAAGCAGCACGTGCGCTATGAGTCCGGCGATAAAGGCGGTATTGGCTTTGTCAACCTGCTCGACCTGAATGGCGATGGCGTGAAGGACGACACCCAGGCCGGCGTGGTCGACCAGAATATCACCGTCGAGATGCTGGCCGACCCGTCGATGGACGGCGACCCGACGTTCGACGTGGCGCACAATCTTCCTGAAAATGTGCTCTGCACCGACGCCA
>CALLYN010000420.1 GCA_937858455.1 uncultured Kouleothrix sp. | reverse complement strand
CGGTCAGATCCTCCGGCAGCCGGTTGGCGTAGGTCGTGATCGCCAGCGTCTCCTCATCGCGCTGCATGCCGAGGAAACCGACCTCGGCGCTCGGCAGCAGGCGGACCATGCCTTCGAGCATCCCGAGGCCGGCCCGCAGGATCGGCACAATGAGCGGCTTCGGGTTTGACAGTTTGATGCCGGTCGTCGGGGCCACCGGGGTCTCGATCTCGAAGGGCTCGACCCGGACATCGCGCGTGGCTTCATACGCCAGCAGCGTCATGAGTTCCTCGGCCAGCCGGCGGAAGGTCGGGGAGTCGGTGCGCTTGTCGCGCAGGTAGGTGAGTTTGTGGGCGATGAGGGGATGGTCCGGGTGCACGACGCGCATACGGGAAACTTATCGTGTGGCCCCCGATCCGAAGATGTATGCCGAGTGGCTGGGACTTGCGCTGACCGCCGCCCGAGCGGCGCTCGCCACCGGGGACGTTCCGGTGGGTGCCATCGTCCTCTCGCCGGACGGCACGGTGATCGGAACCGGCTGGAACGCGCGGGAGGCAGACGGCGACCCGACCGCGCACGCCGAGGTGGTGGCGCTGCGGGAGAGCGGCGCCGAGGTGTACGTGTTCGTGAACAACAAGTACGAAGGCAACTCCCCCATCACCGTCCGCCGTTTCGAAGACCTTCTCTCGCAGCCGTCGGCCTAGCGTGGTAGGGGTAGTCCTTGTGGCTACCCAGGGCGTCCACCAGGGATCTCCGCGACTGTGGTATAATGCAGGTAGTGGAGGTTCAATAACAATGCAAGCGCGAGACGTTGACCCGAAAGAAGCTGTCATCCGTGTCCTGGATGACCTGTCAAGCGAGCAACTCGCCGAGGTACTGGACTTCGCGCTGTTTCTCAAGCAGCGCGAGCAGGCCAAAAGCCAGGCGCTCGCTGGCTACCAGCACCGCCGCCGCGCCGTCGGCCGCGGTCGCGCTGTCGAGCAGGCTCAGCGGGTCGGCGACCGTTCCGGCGGCGCGCACTTTGTCGATCGAGATCGGGAAGCGGTAGAGCGCTTGGCGATTGGCCGCGCCGTTTGCATGCGCGTTCACCGGGAAGGGCGCGAAGTCGATGGCGTCGTAACCGTATTGGTGCATATAGCGCCGCATCAGCAGCCCCCACTGCGCCGTCAGCGTGGTGCCGTGCACCACCTCCCAATCGGCGTCGCCGGCGAGCGCCGCACCGGCCTCCAGCCGCGCGTCGAGCACATCGGTCACTTTCTCAACGCCAACAACCGCCACGAGGTCGTACGCGCCGCTGCCTACCGCCAGGTAGGCCTGGCGCAGCGCCACACCGCCCGAGGCGCCTGCCGCATCAAACGCCGCCGCCTCGACACCAGCCAGCCCCACAGCCGATGCCACCGCAGCGCCAAACTGGCCCTGGATCTGCAGCGCGCCTCCGAGCGCATTGGCGACATACAGCGCCTGGATGCGCTCCTTGGCGATCGGCCCGAGCGCGGCGCTAAGCGCCTCGGCGGCGAGCGCGCCGGCTGTGCGCTCCCAATGCTCGGCTACCGCGGTCTGCCCCACGCCGGCAATATACACAGGTTGCATAAAGTTTCTCCAGCCTTAAAGCACTTAGCTCATCACTAATTTGCCGCGCCACTTGGCATAGATCGCGTAGTCGACGAATTTCTCGCGGGCCAGGTACGCAGCCGTCAGCGGCGCGCGCGCGCGCCGCTCGTCGATCGCCTCGGTGACGCGCAGCGCGTAGGCATCCGAGCCCGAGCCCGAGCCATACGAGGTCATGAAAATCGTGTCGCCGGGCTTGGCGATGTCGAAGATCGCGCATAGCCCCAGCAGCGCCGCCGCCGAATAGGTGTTGCCAATCTTCGGCGAAAGCCACCCCGGATTCATCTGCTCGGGCGTGAAGCCAAGCTGCTTGCCGACGGTCTGCGGAAAGCGCGCGTTCGGCTGGTGAAAAACGGCGTAGGTGTAGTCGGAAGCTTTGGTGCCAAGCTGCTCCAGCAGGTGCGTCGCGGCATGGCGGATCTGGCCAAAGTAGGCCGGTTCGCCGGTGAAGCGGTTGCCATGCACCGGGTAGGCCCGGTCGGCGCGCCGGAAGAAGTCGGGCGTGTCTTGCACATACGAGCAGGTTGCCTCGATCGTCGCCAGCGCCTGCTCGGCCGGCCCAACCAGCAGCGCGGCGGCGCCGGCTGCGGCGGTGTACTCGAGCGCGTCGCCGGGCCGGCCCTGCGCGGTATCCGCGCCGACCGCCAGAACATACTCGGCCATACCGCTGCCAACCATACCCATGCTGGCGGTCAGCGCCTCCGAGCCGGCCTTGCACGCAAATTCCCAGTCGGCCGTGCTCACCCACGGCGTCGCGCCAAGCGCCTCGGCCACGACGGTGCCCGAGGGCTTGACCGAGTAAGGGTGGCTTTCGCTGCCGACCCAAACCGCCGAAAGTTGCTCGGCGCGCAGCGAGGCGCGCACAAGCGCGTTGCGCGCTGCCTCGACCGACATTGTGATCGTGTCTTCGTCGGGGCCGGGCACGCTCTTCGCGTCGACGGGGACGCCACCCTGGCCGTCGGTCCAGATCCGCGCGATTTCTCGCGCGGCGATGCGGTAGCGCGGTATATAGGCACCATACCCTACGATGCCAACCGGCTTGCTGGGGCGCATCATCAGAGCTCCTCCTAATCGTATTCAGCGCGCGGCAAAACAAGGGCGAGCAACACGCCGGTTGCTCGCCCCGTCGCAGCATCCATAGTCATAGTTACGAAAACGGCTTAATTGCTGTTTGGCACCGTGCGCAGCTCGGCCAGCAGCAGTGCAGCGCGCGCTGGTTTGATCTGCCGCTCTTCAACCATGCGCCGCGCGATCTCGTCGATTTCGGCGCCGTGCGCGCCCGCTGCCATCGCCACCTGCCGAGCGTGCAGGCCCATATGCCCGCGCTGGATGCCCTCGGTAGCGAGCGCGCGCATGGCCGCAAGGTTCGAGGCCAGCCCGGCGCACGCGCAGACCTCGGCCAGCTCGCTCGCGCTTTTGACATTCAGCAGCTTCAGCGCCGCTTGCGCCGCCGGGTGCACTTTGGTCGCGCCGCCGACGATCCCGATCGCCAGAGGCATTTCGAGTGTGCCGACTAAGTTGCCGTGCGCGTCGCGCTCCCACACGGTCAGCGAAGTATACTGGCCGCTCCGCGCTGCGTAGGCGTGCGCGCCGGCTTCGACTGCGCGCCAGTCGTTGCCGGTGGCGATCAGCACCGGGTCGATGCCGTTCAAGATGCCTTTGTTATGCGTCGTCGCCCGGTATGGATCAATCGCCGCAAACGAATAGGCCCATAAAATCCCTTCGACAACCTCGTCGCCTGGAATACCGTCGCGCTCAAGTGCCCGTGCCGGCACCACCGCTCGCGCCCGCGCCAGCCGCCGATCGCTCAGATTCGACAGAATGCGCAGGTACGCGCGGCCGCCGCTGATCTGCTCGAGCAGCGGGGCTACCGCTTCGGCCATCGTGTTGATCGCATTCGCGCCCATCGCGTCGCGGCAGTCGATCAGCAGGTGTACCACCAGCATTGGCCCCATCGGGCTTGAGTCGAACACCCGCACCTCGATGTCCTTCGCGCCGCCGCCCAGCGCCAGCAAGCTGTTGCTCTGGCGGTTCGCCAGCGCGAGAAGCTCCTCGCGGTGCGCAAGAATATCAAAGCGCGCGCGCCCGGGGTCGGCAATGTTTACGAGCTGAATCTGCCCGATCATCACTGGGTCGGTTGAGCTGGTCTGAAAGCCGCCGCCTTCGCGTACGAGCTTGGCAGCGTAGCTCGCCCCGGCGACGATCGAGGGCTCTTCCACAACCATCGGCACGAGCACGTCGCGGCCGTTGATTTGAAAGTTCGTGGCGATGCCGAGCGGTAGGTTAAATGTTCCTACGACATTCTCGATCATCTTGTCAGCGCGCTCAACGGTCAAGGCGCCATTGCCGCCGTGGAGCTGGCGCAGGTCTTCGTCGTTCAGCCCATCAAACGACTTCACCGCCTGAAGCCGCTCGAATGGGTTGAGCTGGTAGAACCCGCCAAGCCGTGAGTTGCGCGTTCCCATGAAAGTATGTACCTCTCACTTATTGTGTGTTCCGCTCACTCCCTGCGTGGTTCGTGAACCACGGAACAATGGCTAGTATAGCATTACAGCCTGTCAAAAACAGCTGAATTTGCTGCCAAAACCTATCATTCCACTTTCGGAAGCTGCCAGAGTTGGTGCAAAAGCTTTGCAGAGTGTATGCGCTTGGCCACGGTGTGCGGTGCAGCCGCCGCAGTAGGGTGAAAGCTCGCGCGGCGGGCGGCAGGCGCTGCTTGGGGCGAGCGTCGTGGCATGGCTGTGCCGGGCCCTACCACGCACGCTCGTAATCACCATACGCTGCCTGCTCGCGCTCGAACTGGCGTTGGCTTTCCAATGCGCTTCGCGTCTCAGTGGGCTGCGGCCGGCCTCTGGCAATAGTACGTTAAGACTACTAAACCACTAGTCCCTACCCGGACTTGCGCCGCATTACGGCAGGACTATCGACCCCTAGTGAGAACCACAGCGCGCCTGTATGATGTTCGTGTTACAACCAGTGCGGCCCTGGCTCCGCCCGGTCCGCCAGCATTCTTCTAAGACGTCTTGCCTCTGGCGTACTGTGGGGACATATGAGCGCTCAGCGTTTTTCGGCTATTGTAGCCATGGCACTGATTCTGGCCGCCCTTATCGGCATGGCATCGCCGGTTTCCGCCGGCACTTCCGCCCAGCAGTCGGCCGATGCCGCCACACCGCTGCTGGGCGATGCACTGTTACCGCCTCAACCGCCCAGCACCGCAAGCGTTGCCACCGATCCCACGCCTGGCCTGTACCAGCCCAGTGCTTTTCTGGCCGGAAAGGTAGCGGTGCGGCTGATTTTTGTTGAAAGCAACGGCCACTACGAGCCATCGGTTAAAAATTGGAGCCCGACGCAGCTCACGGATGTGCAAAACCAGGTTTCAGCAGCGCTGTCGTGGTGGGCCGCGCAGCTGCCGAACGCACACCTGCAGTTCGATCTGACCAGCCAGGTCGTGCCGTCGGGCTACGAGCCGGTTCTGCATGGCCTGAGCACCGAGAGCCAGTGGGTTGGCGATGCCTTTACGTCGATGGGCATCGCGGCGTCAAACTATTTCGACCAGGCGTATGCCGCCGATGAGGCGCTGCGGCGCGAGCGTGGCGCCGATTGGGCCGCCAACATCTTCGTAGCCAATAGCGCCGGCACGTCCGACGGGCGCTTCGCCGACGGCCACTTCGCCTATGCCTACATCAACGGCCCGTTCATGGTGATTACTTCCGATGTCGGCCCCTACGGCATTCGCCAGATGGCGCCGGTGGTGGCGCACGAGTTTGGCCATATCTTCGGCGCGCTCGATCAGTACGCTGCGGCCGGCGTATCGTGCACCCAGAAGAGCGGCTACCTATCGGTGCCGAACACCAACAGCCAGGCAAATAACTGTGGCACCCATTTCCCGTCGATCATGATCGAGCCGCTGTCAGCCTATAGCGGCAACCAGGTCGATCAGTCGGCATTTGGGCAGCTGGGCTATCGCGACAGCGACAGCGACGGCATTCCCGACCCGCTTGATACCGCGCCGCAGCTGCAGATCCAGCTTTCGCAATCCTCGCCCGGCACGCGCCCGCTGATCAGCGGGAGTGCAGTCGATCAGGCGTATGCTTCGCCGGCAGGCGAACTGGCCAGTATCAACAGCATCACGCGGGTCGAGTACCGCATCGACGGTGGCGCCTGGCTTGCGCTGGCGCCTGCCGATGGTGCGTATAACACTGTCGCCGAGCAGATCAATGCGACGATGCCGCTCTACAACGGCCAGCACGCCGTCGAATTGCGCGCCTTTAATCGCATCGGCGCGATCTCGCCCGTCGTGCGCTACGAGAATATCAGTGTCAGCGGGGTCGGCGATAACCCGGGCTACCAGATTACGGCGCCCAAAGTGACGAATGCCACTACAGTGAATCTGACGATCGCAGCGCCGGCTGGCTCAATGATCCAGCTGAGCGAAAATGCTTACTTCAGCGGTGCGGCCTGGGCGGCCGCGCAGCCTTCAGCGAGCATGCAGATCGGCGCGACCGAAGGCGCGCATACCATCTACGCGCGGTTCCGCGATCCCAAAGGGCTCGAGTCGGCGCCCTTCAGCGTTGCAGTGACGCTTGACCGGACGCCGCCGATCGGCCGGGCGCTGCTGAAGCGCGATCACGGCACGCTCTGGCTCGAGATCCAAGCCGCCGATGGGCAGACGCAGGTTACTGCGATGCAGATAGACGCAGCGCCGAGCGGCTCGGGCGTGTGGCAGCCGTTCCAGGCTAAAATCGTGGTATCGCTCCAATCCGATACGTTGTTTGTGCGCTTGCGCGACGAAGCCGGCAATGCCTCGCAGCCGGTGCAGGCACTACCAGCCTCGCCGATCTGGCTGCCAGTGGCGGCCACGTAGCTGCAGACGCGATACACTGCGATGCCTGGCCGGTTGGCCAGGCATTTTGTGTGTCCCAATAGCGCTTGCCAATGCGCCTGGAAGGCCTAGGTGATAGTTTGCTGATTTGACTTTTAGCGGCCTTTATGCGAGAATACCGCCGTTCAGTGATGATCCAGGAATATCGTATCGTTAACGGTTACGTAGGTGTTCGTTTCGGTGTCGCTCTCCACGCAAATTTCCCCCATAATGAACGACATCGCAGCAGCGACCTCCGGCGTCATAACGAGGCTGGAGCGTTTATGGTGTGTGCAAGTATATGGCCAGGGAACGACCAATTTATCCATTTAGCGCGCTGGTAGGCCAAGAGCGTTTGAAGCGCGCGTTACTGCTGAACGCGGTGAACCCCCGTGTTGGCGGCGTGCTGATTCGCGGCGAAAAGGGCACTGCCAAGTCGACAGCTGTGCGCGGCCTGGCCCGGCTGCTGCCGCCGATTGATGTCGTCGCTGGCGATCCATACAATAGCTCGCCCACGAACCCGGCGCTCATGGCCGATGAGATCCGCGAGCGCTTTGAGGCTGGCGATGAGCTGCAGGTCATGACGCGCCCGACGCCGCTGATCGAGCTGCCGGTGGCGGCCTCGGAAGATCGCGTGGTCGGCTCGCTCGATCTCGAGCACGCCCTCACCGAAGGCCAGCGCCGTTTCGAGCCGGGCTTGCTCGCCCAGGCCAACCGGGGCTTGCTGTATGTCGACGAAGTGAACCTGCTCGATGATCATATCGTCGATCTGCTGCTCGACGCCGCCGCAATGGGCGTGAATACCGTCGAGCGCGAGGGCATCAGCATCTCGCATCCCGCGCGGTTTATTTTGGTCGGCACCATGAACCCGGAAGAGGGCGAGCTGCGGCCGCAGCTGCTCGATCGCTTCGGCCTGGTTGTTGAGATCGGCGGTATTGCCGATGTCGCCGGCCGCGTGGCGGTGATCGAGCGGCGCATGGCCTATGACGCCGACCCGGATCGGTTCGCCGGCGAGTGGCAGGCCGAAGAGCACAAGCTTGCCGAGCGGATCATCGCCGCGCGTGCGTTGCTGCCGGCTGTGCAGATCGCGCGCACCGACATGGCCGCTGTGGCCGCGCTGGTGCTCGAGCTTGGCGTCGATGGCCACCGCGCCGACCTGGCGATACTCGAAACAGCGCGTACGCTGGCGGCGTGGTCGAGCCGCGTGAACCTGACGCTTGACGATATTCGCCTGGCAGCCGAGCTGGCACTGCCGCACCGGATGCGCCGCCAGCCGTTCACCGAGGTGAAGCTCGACGAAGGGCGTATGAACGCGATCCTCGATCGGGCTAGCGGCGAAGAGGCAGCCGAAAACACGCCGTCGGTGGAGGGTGTAAAAAAAAAGCATCCATAACTGAGCAGCAGGCCGGCGGCGAAGAGACGCGCGACGCCGATGCTCAGGAAGGTACCTCGCCGAGCGCCTCGGCTCAGATGGCCGATGGAAATCAGCCAAGTACGAACAAGGGCAGCGGCGAGAAGGTAGTGAAGGCCAGCGCGCAGTTCAAGCCCCGCCGGCTTGAAGGCCAGCGCGATCGCATGGCCCGCCGCGCGGCCGGCAAACGCAGCCGGACCAAAGTCGCTCGCAAGAGCGGCAGGTATATTTCGAGCCGCCCGGCCAAGCGAGTGACCGATCTCGCGCTCGATGCGACCCTGCGCGAAGCAGCGATACATCAGCGCCAACGCCGTGAAGCGCACCCGGCGAAAGCGGAACGTGCACCGCGCCGGGTGATCTTGCGGCGCACCGACCTGCGCCAGAAAGTACGGGTGCGCAAAACGCGCAATGCGGTCTGCTTTGTTGTTGATGCCAGCTGGAGCATGGCGGCCGAAGAGCGTATGCGCGCAACCAAGGCGGCGGTGCTCTCGCTGCTGCGCGATGCCTACCAGCGCCGCGATCAAGTTGGGCTGGTGTCGTTCCAGCGCGATTACGCGACGCTGCTGCTGCCGTTAACCAACAGCATCGAGCTGGCGCAGAAATACCTGCAGACGATGCCGACCGGCGGCAAGACGCCGCTGTCACGCGGGCTGCTGCTGGGGTTCGAGGTGCTTGAGCGCGCGCGCAAGCGCGACCCGGAAGTTATTCCGCTCATGGTGCTGCTGACCGACGGCCAGGCGAATGTGTCGATGGGCGATCTGCCGCCCCAAGCCGAGTGCTACGCGCTGGCCGATTTCGTCGCAACGCAGTCGATCCGCTCGGTGGTAATCGACACCGAGCACCCGATCTTCGAGCGCGGTCTGGCGCGCCAGCTGGCTTTCCACCTGAAGGGGCACTACCATCGGCTTGAAGACATCCAGGAAGGCGGCTTGGCAGCGCTGGTGCGCTCGGAGCTAAGCCGCTAGCGCACGGTGTATCTCTTCAAAGCTCGTGAACGCATGTGAGCTTTGAGTCTTAATATTCGACCTTTATAATCCAGATGCTGTTGGAAAACCTATCAGGAGGATCGTTGGTCATGACCGATCAGGAGCGCCCCGTCGAGGAGCGGAACGAACTGCTTGACGATCTGGTGAACGCCGCGACTGCGGTTGCGGATCCAGACGAGTCAAAGCAGTCGGCTGTTGTACAGCAGCCAGAATCGGCAGCGCAGCCCGCTGCCGCCTCGGCAGCCGAGGAAGCCCCGGCAGCCGAGGCTCCGGCCGGTGTTGCCGTGTCTGCCGAGGAAGCCCCGGCGGCTGGCGTGCCGGCTGATGTTGATGCAAACGGCGAAGCGGCCGAAGCCCCGGCTGCCGACGCGCCAGCCGGCGAAGGCGCGAGCTACACGCCGTTGCCTGAAGAAGACAGCGGCAAGCCGCGCCGGGTGAAAGACCTCGAGGCTGGTATGGAGCTCGAGGGCCGGGTGACGTCGATCGCGCTGTATGGCATCTTCGTCGATATCGGCGTCGGCCGAGATGGCCTGGTGCATATCTCCGAGATGAGCGACACGCGGATTGACTCGCCAAGCGATATCGTGCAGATCGGCGATACCGTGAAGGTGCGCGTCAAGAGCGTCGAGCCGGATGGGCGGCGGATCAGCCTGACCATGCGCTCGAAGGAGCGCGCCAACCAGCCGCGCGAGCGTGGCCGTAAAAAGCCCGAGCTGAATCGTGTGGCCTTGGCGTCGCTGCGCGTTGGCGATAACGTTGAGGGCACGGTTACTGGCATTGCGCCGTTTGGCGTGTTTGTCGATATCGGCGTGGGCAAGGATGGCCTGGTGCACGTTTCCGAGCTGGCCGAAGGCCGGATCGAAAAGGCCGAGGATGCCGTGACGGTCGGGCAGACCTATACGTTTAAGGTGCTTGAGGTGGACGCCGAGGGCACGCGCATCAGCCTGAGCCTGCGCCGCGCCCAGCGCGGCCAGCGCCTGGCCCAGCTCGAGAAAGGCCAGATCGTCGAAGGGACGATCAGCGGCCTGGCGCCGTTCGGCGCGTTTGTCGATATCGGCGTCGGGCGCGATGGCCTGGTGCACATCTCCGAGCTCTCGGATCAGCGCGTGGCGAAGGTCGAGGATGCCGTCAAAGTCGGCGACCCGGTGAAGGTGCGAGTGCTCGAGATCGACTCGGGTAGCAAACGCATTAGCCTGTCGATGCGGCTTGAGGATCGCCCGCGCGAGCTGGCCGCGCCAGCCGAGCCGCGCGAAGATCGTGGCGGCCGGCGCGAGGATCGGCCGCC
>CALLYN010000419.1 GCA_937858455.1 uncultured Kouleothrix sp. | reverse complement strand
CAGGCGCGCCGTCGGGCGGGCGGCCGCACGAGAGCCACCACGGCCTGCAGATGCTGTGCCCCTCGCTCGACTACCTGCGCCGCGCGTTTGCCGACCACAGCCGCGGCATGCCCTCGCGCGAGCCAGCGGTTATCGCCATGACATTCTCGGCGATCGACCCGGCCGTGGCGCCGCCCGGCAAGCACACGGTGTTTCTGTGGTCGCAGTACTTCCCATACGAGCTAGCCGACGGCCGGCGCTGGGACGACGTGCGCGAGGAAGTGGCCGACAGCATTCTCGAAGTGCTCTACCGCTACGCGCCAAACATGCGCGGCAAGATCATTGACCGCTTCATCCAGTCGCCGCTGGATATCGAGCGCCGGCTCGGCCTGCCGCGCGGCAATGTGATGCATGTGGAGATGTCGTTCGACCAGATGTTTTTCTTCCGCCCGCTACCCGAGCTAGCCTCGTACCGCACGCCGCTGCGCGGGCTGTACATGACTGGCGCGAGCATGCACCCCGGCGGCGGCGTATTCGGCGCGAGCGGCTACAACACCGCGCGGGTGGTGCTGGCCGATCGCGCACGCGCGCGCAAGCTGTGGGCTGGGGCTGGCGTGGCGGCCGGCGTAGCTGGCGCGGCGGGGGCGTGGCTTGGAAAGAAGCGCGAGGGGCGAGCCAAGGATCAGTGACGCGGGCTCAGGCAAGCGCCGCGCGGCGGGTGCCGAGCGCCAGGAGCCAGCCGCAGGCTCCTGGCGCTTGGTGTTTGAGGTGCTACGAGCGCAGCGCGCAGCCGACCTGCTCGGGGCCCTGGTTGACGTGCTGGCGGAAGAACCCGGTGATCGCGGCGGTATCAACCTTGTCGAGCTTCATGAGCCAGGTCCAGGCCGTCACGGCGATCGGCGTGTCGAGCTTGTCGGCCGGGCGGGGGAGCATGAGGACGCACGGGCTCTGCTGCTGCAGCTGGCGCGTCAGCGTGGTCAGCTGGTCGAGGCTGGCCTGGTCGAGATCCTGGCGATAGTGGATGATGATGCCGCCGTGCTCGAGGTTGTGCACCGTAATCTCGTCGGGCAGCGGCTCGCTGGTGACGCCCCAGGGGCCGATGTTGCCGCCGGTGTGCCAGCCCGACGTCGGCGGGTTCGAGTTGTAGGCCGGGTGCGGGTCGGTGACATTGACGATGTGCGGGTTGCCGGGCGGCGGCACCTGGTTCGGGAACTGCTGGCTCTTATCGCTGCTGGCATTGCGGCTGGAAAAGGCCATGCCCGCCGCGACCATAACGATCAGCAAGCCTACGACGCCGGCAATGATCAGCGGCAGGTTCGACTTGGGGCTGCTGCTTTTGCGCTGGGCTTGCCGGCCGCCGGCACGGCGCACTCCTGTCTGGGACATCTGGGCGTTCTCCTTGGGTCGTTATCACTACACTGCAGAGCGACTGAGCGTGGAGCGCAGAAAATCGGCCATCGTGATGCACTCGAGGCTCACCCCACGCCGGGCCGCTATCTCTGCTCTTGGCTAAAGGGAATGCTGGCGAGCGCAGCGGCGATGCGCGCGGCGACGCGCGCATTCTGGCGCAGCAGCGCGATATTCGTGCGCATGCTTTCGCCGTGGGTTTCCTCGGCAACCGCCGCCAGCAGAAACGGCGTGACCGCCTGGCCGCGCACGCCGGCAGCCTGCGCCTTCGCCAGCGCGCGCTCGATCGCGCGCTCGACTTCATCGCGCGGCAGGGCGACCTCGGCCGGTGGCGGAACCACCAGCAGCATGCCGCCGCTGCCGTAGCTGCGATGCGCGCGCCACACCGCAGCCACCTCGGCCGCCGAGTCGGCGCGTGCGGTTACCGGCAGGCCGCTGTCGGCGCTATAGAACGCCGGGAACGCATCGGTGCCGTAGCCCACCACCGGCACGCCGGCAGTCTCGAGGTACTCAAGCGTCGCCGGCAGGTCGAGGATTGACTTGGCGCCGGCGCAGACCACCAGCACGGGCGTACGCGCCAGCTCGGTCAGGTCGCCCGAGACGTCCCACGTCTCGGCGGCGCCGCGATGTACCCCACCAATGCCGCCGGTGGCGAACACCTGCACCCCTGCCAGCGCGGCCAGCGTCATTGTCGCGGCGACGGTAGTGGCGCCATCGCGGCGCATAGCCACGGCGTAGCCAATATCGCGGCGCGAAAGCTTCAGTATGCCCGTAGCCTGCGCGAAGTGCGCGATCTGCTCGGGCGACATGCCCACGGTTGGCGTGCCGGCCACCACGCCGATCGTGGCTGGCGCCGCGCCGTTGCCGCGCACCTCGTCCTCCATAGCGCGGGCGAGGTCGAGGTTATGCGGAAAGGGCAGGCCGTGTGAGATCACCGTGCTTTCGAGCGCCACTGCCGGCCGCCCGGCCGCGAGCGCGGCGCCAAGCGCTTCGGAAAGCTGTACAAGAGTTGTCGACATATGTGTGCCTGCTCGATGCGAATAGAATGCGCTATTGTACCGCACTTTTTCGCCATTGTACTCGTGCTGCGGAGCGTGCTGGATGAGTATACGTAGAGAGTTTGGCGGGCGCGTTGGTATATGCCCGCAGCCGAGAAGCGCTGACATCGGTGGTCGTCCATCAGGCAGCGCGCTCGGCGCCATTCCAGCCCAGCAGGCCCTTCACCAGCAGCAGCACGCCGAACGAGATCGCCAGCAGCAAGATCGCCAGCGTCAGCGCGACATTCAGCTCAAGCTCGAAGCCAATATAGATCGCCAGTGGCATCGTCTGAGTGCGGCCGGGGAAATTGCCGGCGAAGATGATTGTGGCGCCGAACTCGCCCAGCGCGCGCGCCCATGTCATCACCGCGCCGCCGAACAGCGCCGGCCAGGCCAGCGGCAGTGTGACGTGGCGGAACACGCCCAGCGGCGTCGCGCCGTCGAGCGCGGCGGCCTGCTCAAGCTCGTGATCGACGCTGGCGAAGCCGGCCAGCGCCGATTTGACATAAAAAGGGGCGGCGACAAACAGCTGGGCCAGCACCACGGCGGCCTGGGTAAACGCGACCTCGATCGACGCGTCGGCCAGGTAGCGGCCAAGCAGCCCGCGCCGGCCGAACGCCAGCAGCAGGCCGATACCGGCCACAGCGGGCGGCAGCACCATCGGCAGATCGATCAGCGTGTCGAGCGCGGCGCGGCCTGGCAGGCGCCGGCGCGCCAGCAGGTAGGCCAGCGGCGTCCCGCCGGCTATCGCCAGCGCCAGCGAGATCGCAGTGGTAAGCATGCTCAGGCTGATCGCCTGGGCCGCCTCGCGTCCGGCCAGGTTGCTGAGCAGCACGGCCGGCGACACGCGCACGATCAGCGCAACCACCGGCACCAGCAGGAACAGCAGCATCGGCAGGCTCGCCAGGAGCAGCAGCAGGGTGTGCCGCCGGGCGCGCGGTGTGCCGAGGCCGCCCGCGCGATTGGCCTGGCGCGTCGGCGCTAATCGTTCGGCCATATCAGGGATGCTATTGCTTGAGCCCGGCCAGGCTGCGGGCCAGCCAGAAGACGCACGCTCGGGCACCGGCGACCTCGAGTACGGTAAGAGCTTGCAGCGCCTTTCTGCTCATGCCCGCTCCTGCGCGGCCGCTGCCGGCTGCGCTGCGCTGCGCGGGTAAGTGTTCGACTTCGCGTGCCTTGCGTCTGCGCGAATGACCCACTCGCTAGCGGCAAAGCCTGAATCGAGCAGGGCCTGTAGCGCCTCGCCGCCCGGCCCTGGCGTGATCGCCAGCGTGTCGTGCGGGGGCAAGAATGGGTAGGCTTGCGTGTGGCCGCGCAGGCGGGCGAAGAACATCTTTCTGCCCCCACCCTGGCGTTCGGGCAGGAAGATCGGGCCTTCCCAGGCCGCCTCGCCGCTGCGCGTTGGCGCACGGCCGGCGCCTGCCTGCATGCGCGCTTCGAACAACGGCACACCGGCCGCAGCGACGTCGATCGTGGCAGGGAGCGCGGCCGACACGCGCACATCGGCGTGCTGGTAGGGCGTGGCGAAGACCCTGCGCTCGTACCAGGCGAAGAAGCGCCGCGAGTTGAACGCGCCCACCAGGTAGGCGGCCTGCTGGCCTACGTGGAGCTCGGGTTCGACAAGCACAGAGAAGCTAAGCTCGCAGAAGCGAACGCCCATGAAGCGCATGTCGGCGGCGACAATCAGCAGCTGGGCATGGCCGTGCTCGTCGGCGGCGGGGGCCAGGTCTTCGCCCTGCAGGCGCTTTTGCCAGAAGGCCATATCGGCGGTGCCAAGCAGCGAGACTTCGTGCACGTGCGCTAGCTCGGTCGCCCATGTAACTTGTGTTGTCATGCTATTCATCACTTACGCAGCTGGCGCGCTCAGCCTTCAGCAGAGCGCTTCTTGCTTCTATACGGGTGGCGAAACCTTGCTGAACCAGCAGGTCGATTATCGCACGCGAGGATGCGGGTGTCAATTTTGTATACGAAACCTTGACAGTAATACACTCAAGTTTATATAATAGGCTTGAAAAGGAATAGGCGCTACGCAGTTGCGTTATTCGGCTTCCTAAAGGTACACTCGCCCGCCCACGGCAGCATAGGGCTTGCCGATCTTCTGGGTGCGGTTTTCCGCACGGAGCGCGGAAAACCGCAGCACAACGAATATTGAGGAGTCGTTCCGATGGAATATCGCGATTACTACCAGGTGCTCGGTGTCGAGCGCAGCGCCAGCGACGCCGAGATCAAGAAGGCGTATCGCAAGCTGGCGCGCCAGTATCACCCCGACATCAACCCTGGCAACACGGCGGCCGAGGCAAAATTTAAAGAGATCAACGAAGCCTATGAAGTGCTCTCCGACAAAGAGAAGCGCG
>CALLYN010000418.1 GCA_937858455.1 uncultured Kouleothrix sp. | reverse complement strand
GTCGGCCAGGCCGTCGGGGATCTTGAGCGGCCCGACATCGGCAAACGGCACGCGCACATACTCGGCCTGGCCGCCGGCGTAGCCGCCCATCATGTGCGAGTAGCCGAACAGCCCCGAGCCCGACGAGCCGTACAGTTTTTCAAGCACCGCCGCGTTCGGGTTCGAGTTATCGCACAGCGACCACATCTCGTTCTGGCAGAAGAAGCACTGCCCGCAGGCGATCGTAAACGGCACCACCACGCGATCGCCAACTTTCAGGCTGCTCACGCCCGCGCCGATCTCGACAACCTCGCCCATGAACTCGTGGCCGAGGATGTCGCCGGCCTCCATCGAGGGGATGTAGCCGTCGTACAGGTGCAGATCCGACCCGCAGATCGCCGTGCTGGTGACCTTGATAATCGCGTCGCGCGGGTTGATGATCTCGGGATCGGGCACGGTCTCGACCCGGACATCGCGTTTGCCGCGCCAGCATAATGCTCTCATCTAGCTGCCTCCTACTTCGCGCTCGGCCTCGCGGGTGTGGCCGCCCACCCAGCCGGGCGGGTCGCTTGCCGGGAACGACGCCTCGGAGGCTTCGTCCACCACCGATTTCGGCTGGCGCGCGCCGGCCTGGCGGGTGTTCGCGTCGTTGTGCTGGGTTGCGTCGAGCAGGCTGCCCAGCGCGGTGCGCTGGCCGCTCGGCTGGCCCACAATCGTCGGGATCTCGCCGGCCTCGAGGATGCTGCGCAGCCGGCGCAGGTCGGCGGCGATCTGCTGCTGCGGTGCCTCGCCAAACAGCGCCGCCACCGCCGCGCCAAGCTCGCCGGCCGGCGGGTTGTAGCTCAGCAGCACGCGCAGCAGCGTGCCACGGCCGCCGGGGCCTGGCTCGAAGCGCACCGACCCGCTGTTCTCTATCTCCGAGCTTGGCAGCGAGCGCCAGGCGATCAGCCGGTTCGGCTGGTCGTCGGTGATCTCGGCGTCCCATGCCACCTGCGAGCCGGCCGGGCCGCGCGCAACCCAATGCGAGCGGCGCTCGTCGATCGGCGCGACCGCCTCGAGGTGCTTCATGAACTGCGGCAGGTTGGCGAGCTGGCGCCAGAAGGCATACACCTGCTCGGGCGGCCGGTTCACCATGATGCTCTGCTCGGTACGCAGCGGGCCGGCGGGCGCCGTAGCGCTACTGACGCCCAGCGCGCCGTACACCGGGCAGTGGCCGGTGAGGCCGCGGTACAGCAACACGCCGCCGAGCGCTGCCATCCCGGCGCCGCCCAGGCCGCCGCGTGTAAGCCCAGCAAGCGCCAGCAGCGGCCCGCCCACCACCGATACCAGGCGCTCTTGCTGGCCAACATTGCGCATGTCGCCTGGCGCCGCCCGGCTGGGGGCCAGATATGATTGACTCATCTCGTTCTCCTCTTTTTACACACTCACGCGGTTGCCCACCTCGTGTGGCTGATGCTGCCTGCGGCAGCGGATTGTGTGCGGTTTTTCCGCGCTCTGCATCGAATAGTACCGCTCTGCCGAAGACTGAGCAGGCTAGCCGTGTAAGCCCTGGCAAGAAAAGTACCCGCTTTTGCGCCCCACGGGCCGCTAGCCGCGCAGCAGCGACTCGGCGCCGTCGATCCACATCTCGGTTCCGGTGATATGGCTGGCTTGATCAGAGGCCAGGAACAGCACCAGGTCGGCCACCTGCTCGGCCGAGCCGGGCTGGCCGCCGGTGAGCGGCTGCGAGCCTTTGGGGTACTCAACGGGGATGCGCACGTGCTCGAGGTCACGCCGCTCGGTGTTCTCGTCGATATTCGTCTCGATCGCGCCGGGGCAGATCACATTCACGCGCACCTTCTGCGGCGCAAGCTCCAGCGCGAGCATCTTGGCCATGGCCACCTGCGCGGCCTTGGTGCACGAGTAGGCGGTGGCGCCGGTGTTGCTGAAGATCCGCGTGCCATTCACCGAGGCCGTGACGATCACCGAGCCGCCATTGCGCTTGAGGTACGGCACCGCGTACTTGATCGTCAGAAACGTGCCGGTGAGGTTGATGTCGATCGTGCGCTGCCACTCCTCGGGCTTCAGCTCTTCGATCGGCGCCCACACGCCGTTGATGCCGGCATTCGCGAATACGATGTCGATGCGCCCCCAGCGCTGCGCGACCTGCTCGGCGGCCTGGCGCATCTCGTCGGGCTTGGCAATATCGGCCACCACCGGCATGGCCTGCCCGCCAGCCTGCGCGATCTCGTCGACGGTCTGCTTCAGCTCGCTGGCGGTGCGGCCAAGCGCGGCCACCCTGGCGCCGGCGCGGCCAAACGCCACTGCTGCCGCCTTGCCAATGCCCGAGCCGGCGCCGGTGATCAGCGCGACTTGCTCGTTGAATTGCATGCTCACTCCTTTCGCTCGCTCTCTCCAATCCTCGGAGAGGGTAAGCAGGGAGCGTGCCAGGGGCGAGCGAGCCGGCGGGCGCATCTTTGTGTTGCACTGCGTGGCGAAGCCACGTAGTGCAACACAATCTATACGTGATCAAGCGAACAGAGTATGACAACAGAAAAGCGCGAGGGCTTTACCCTCGCGCTCCAATCAGCTTGGCGTGCTGTACCAGCCTGCGGCTAGCCTCCACAAGGCCTGCGCCACCGGCACCGCATATGCGGCGGCGCTCTTTTTTCACGATCCGGGCGGCTGCACAACATTTCGGGGGCGGCCTCGCCATCCCCGAACCCCTACATACAGCCTGTGCTCAGCCGGATGTGGTATCAGCCAAGCACCACGCTCTCGGCGCCAAGCTCGCCGCGCAGCGCGCCAATCAGCTCGGCGCTACAGCGCACCTTGTGGCGCGGCTGCAGCACCACCACGTTCGGGCCGGCCGGCATATGCAGAAACACGCTGTCGTCGCCAGCGCTCTGGCGCAGCAGCCGGTCGATCTTGTGCATGCGCTGCACGTCGGCGTCGTAGTCGCCAGTGCGTGGCAGGTATAGCCGCAGCTGCTGGCCGGCCTGCGGCGGCGGATAGCTGCCGTTGGCATTGGAATGCCCGTTGCCATTGCCGTTGCCATTGCCGTTGCCGTTCGCGCCCACCTTCATGCGCGAGCGGATCACGCTGATCGGGCTGTCGGCGGGCGGCTCTGCCGGCGCCGGGTCGGGCGCGGGGCCTGCGGCCGCAGCTGC
>CALLYN010000417.1 GCA_937858455.1 uncultured Kouleothrix sp. | reverse complement strand
ACGCCCGCGCGCAGGGCGGCGCGGTCGGCGCGCAGCAGCCACGCGCCGCCGCTCACCAGCATAAACAGCAGCGCAAACACCAGCACAATGAAATGGATCAGGCTCAGCCCGGCCAGCAGCAGCGCCAGAGCGGCGGCGCGGCGCCACGACGGCGCGCGCAGCAGCTCGAGCCAGCACGCCAGCAGCGGCGCCAGCAGCAGCAGCCCGCTGAGCTGGGTGTAGCGCCCCCAGCTCACATAGTACGCCGGCATGATCGAGATCAGGCCGACCACAATCGCCGCCGCGACTCCCGCGACCGGGCGGCGCCACAGGTACGCCGCCAGCCCCGCCGCCGCCAGCGCGTGCAGGCTATTCAGCGCCTGGCCGCTCCACAGCATCGCCACGGGCAGGCCGGCCCCCGAAAGGCGCATGAGCGTGGCGACGAACACGTGGTAGCCCCAGTGGTACGGCAGCTGCGCGATCGGCAGGTAGGGCCGCAGGTCAAGCGGCGCCATCCCGCGCTCGGCCGCCACGCGGATCAGCAGCGCGTGGTGGATCGAGTCGACCCAGTTGGGCAGCACCAGGCCGCGGATCTGCATGAAGCGCGTCCAGAACGTGAGCGCAAGCACAGCCAGCAGCGCGAGCGCCGGCTGCAGCCCATGCGCCGGCCAGCCGCGCTCGCGCCATAGCTGCCACAGCGCGCCGAGGCCACACGCCAGCGCCAGCGCCGCGAGGGCCGGCAGTGCGAGCGCAACGCCCAGCGCGGTGGCCCACTCGTACAGCAGCGCGATCACGCTCAGGCTGAGCCCGAGCCAGAGGGAGGGCAGCAGAAAGGGCGGCGAAGCAGGGAAGGGGCGCAGCCAACGCTCGATCAGCAGGCCGGGCGCAAACAGCAGCAGCGGCAGCAGCGCCAGCAGGCGGCCGGAAGGGCCGCCGAACCAGGCTGCGGCGGCGCAGCACAGCGCCACAAGCAGCACGCAGCGCTGCCACGTCAGTGCGCGCGTCATGCTGGTGCGATTGCGGGCAGAGGAGCGAGATACTCGGCGGGCGCGCCGGGGGTGGGAAGCGCGAGGGGCAGGAGCTGTGCGGCGTGTATCATTCGCAGATCCGGCGCTAGCGGCGATCGTCGACGTAGCGATACACCTGCTTGCGCTCTTGCGCCTGCTCGTCGGTCAAGTCGGGGCGCTGCTGCTCTTTGGCGCGGGCCTCGGCTAGCAGGCGCTCGAGGAAGCCGCTGCCGCCGGTAGCGTCGGCGGGCGTCGGCGGCAAGCGCAGCGGCGGCTCGCCAGCGCGCGCGGGGGGCGTCACCAGCGTGGGGTGCGGCGCGAAATGCGGCGGCTGGATGAGCACCAGGCCCTGCTCGACCAGCGCCATCAGCGCCAGGCAGGTATCGAGCATCACCAGGTTGAGAAACGCCGAGATCTCCTGCACCGAGCGGTGGCCGTCGATCGCCGAGAGCACCGGCCACACCGTCTCGTTAATGTGGATCTGGCCCTGCACCGGCGCGCCCGAAAGCTGCGGCACGTGCTCGAGCGTCGGCACAAACTGGCGCACCCGCAGCCACTTGCTGGCCAGGTCGGAGCCCTGGTCGAGCAGATCCCACGGGTCGGTCCAGAGCGTCGACTCGGCGGTGGCTTTATCGGCGACGAAGCGGAACAGCGCATCGCGCTGCTCGAACAGCACGCCAAGCGCCTCGACGCCCACGCGCTCGCCCACCGCGGCGTGGTATGGGCGGCCATCGCTAAAGAACACCTGGCCGATCTGACTGCCGGCGCCTACCTCGAGCACGCCCGTGACCGAGCTATACATGATCATCTCGATCAGCTCGCGCAGCGGAAATTTGTCGAGTGTGCCTTCGAGTTGCACGTCCGGCGCTCCTTCGTCGATATTACTACCATCGTACCATAGGTCGGGGGCCGTCGCAATACGTATCTACTGCAGATGAAGCGATTGAGATACAATCGCCTTGACCGGCCGCCGGGCCAGTGTTACACTCTTGGCGCCTTGCCCAGGGCGAAGCGCCGCCCATCCGGAAGCCCAGCGCGTAGCTTGTGTTATAGATAGGGCTTACGCGGTGTCCTCCCGCGTGGGAGGTTTGGAGGGCTTAGGCCCTCCAAAATCACTCTTTTTGGCTGGTCGCGGCCACGGCGGTGGCCGCGACCAGCCAAAAAGGAAGTTTTCGGGGGCGGCAAAGCCGCCTCGAACCCCAGCGCGTAAGTCCTGTTATAGAGTAAACGTTCGCCGGGCGCGATTTTACTCTGGTTACTAGAGGATACCACCATGCTCATCGTTATGGATGCACACGCCACCGCAGCGCAGATCGCGCACGTCTGCCAGGCGGTCGGCGAGCTCGGCTACAGCGCGCACCCCATGCCCGGCCCCACCCGCACGGCGATCGGCATCACCGGCAACCAGGGGCCAATCGCCGACGCCGGCCGGATCGCGCGGCTTCCCGGCGTGCGCGAGATCATCCGCGTCACCGCGCCATACAAGCTGGTGTCGCGCGAGTTTCGCGAGGCCGACACGGTGGTGCGGCTCGGCGCCGAGCTGGGCGTGGCCACGCCGGCCGAGATCGGCGGCGCGGCCGTCGCGGTGATCGCCGGGCCGTGCACCGTCGAGAGCCGCGAGCAGATGCTCGAAGTGGCGCACGCGGTGCGCCAGGCCGGCGCGGTGATGCTGCGCGGCGGCGCCTACAAGCCGCGCACCTCGCCCTACGCCTTTCAGGGGCTAGGCGCCGAAGGGCTGCAGCTGCTGGCCGAGGCGCGCGAGGCCACCGGCCTGCCGGTGGTAACCGAGATCATGGATACCGAGACGCTGCCGCTAGTGCTGTCGTACGCCGATATGCTCCAGGTCGGCGCGCGCAACATGCAGAACTACCCGCTGCTGCGCGCGGTGGGGCGCAGCGGGCGCCCGGTGCTGCTCAAGCGCGGGTTCGCCGCCACGGTGAAGGATCTGCTGCTGGCGGCCGAGTACATCCTGGCCGAGGGCAACCCGAATGTTGTGCTGTGCGAGCGCGGCATTCGCACATTCGACGACGGCGCGCGCTTCACGCTCGACCTGCACGCCGTGCCGCTGATCAAGCAGCTTTCGCACCTGCCGGTGATCGTCGACCCATCGCACGCGAGCGGCCGGGCCGACCGCGTGGTGCCGCTGGCGCGCGCCGCCGTGGCGGCCG
>CALLYN010000416.1 GCA_937858455.1 uncultured Kouleothrix sp. | reverse complement strand
GGCTACGCGGTGCGCGTTTCAGTCTTCGGCAGAATGGTGTATGGTTGTACCATTTCAATTTGACAAAACCAGCCGCCTGGCCTATAGTATCGGCATCCTTATCTCGGTTTTGCTCCTCGTTGGCGCACTGGGTCACACGTCAGATCGGTGCGGATGTGTCACTCTTGCGATGCCGCTACTGGCACTGCGCCGCCTCAGTGTAACATTCATTTCCGGAGCGGGGGCCATGCTGCTGCCACAAGCTCGAACTGCGCCTGGCCGGCGACCAGGCTGCCCCGGCTTCGCGCTACGCATCCCTACGTGCTGCCGCAGCGGGCGGCCAGGAGGCGCGCATTGAGCGACGATCTCACACTCGCGGCTACCACCCCACCGCGCGGCGCGCCGCGCGCGCGGCGGCTGCTGCCAAAGCGTAGCAGCGTAGCGTCGCTGCTGGTGCTGCTAGCGCTGGCGCTGGTGTGGGAGGGCGCCAAGGCGCTGTTTGGCATCTCCGACCAGAAGCTACCACACCTGCTGGCGATCTTCGGCGAGTTCGGCACGCGCACGCGCGGCGGCGCCGGCCCGGTGCTGGCGGTGGCGATGTTCGAAAATGCCGTCGTGACGTTCGGCGAGGCGCTGTTTGGCTTCGCGCTGGGCGGCCTGCTGGGGTGCACTTTGGCGGTGGTGTTCGCGTCGTCGCGGCTGCTCGAGCGCGGCTTGCTGCCGTTTGTCGTCGGCTCGCAGACGGTGCCGATCCTGGCGATCGCGCCAATGGTGGTGGTAGGGCTCGGCCGGCTTGGCGCGCCCGACCTGCTGTCGAAGGCGGTGGTTGCGGCGTACCTGACGTTCTTTCCGGTGACGATCGGCATGCTGCGCGGGCTGCGGTCGGTGCCGCCCGACGCGCTGTCGCTGATGCGCTCGTACGCCGCCTCGGCCGGCCAGACGTTCTGGAAGCTGCGGCTGCCTGCTGCCCTGCCCTACCTGTTCACCTCGCTCAAGGTCGCCGCCACCGCCAGCGTGATCGGCGCGATTGTGGCCGAGCTGCCGGCTGGCTCGAAAAACGGCATCGGCGTCACCATCCTCAACGCCACGCAGTATTACAACTCGCGCCCGCCGGTTTTGTATGCGGCAGTGCTGGTGGCCGGGGCGATCGGGCTGCTGTTCTACGGCATCGTCGCGCTGGCCGAGCGGCTGATTATTCGCGAGCGGAAAGCCGAGTAACGGCTTGAACCGTGCCTAGCTATGATATACCTGCAATGACAACAGCACCAATCATCGCAATCGACCACGTCAGCAAGCTCTACCAGAGCAACGGCGGCACGGTGAACGCGCTGCACGATGTGAGCCTCTCGATCGCGCCGGGCGAGTTCATCTCGCTGATCGGGCCGAGCGGCTGCGGCAAGAGCACGCTGATGCGCCTGATCGGCGACCTCGAGCAGCCCAGCAGCGGCGCCATCCAGGTGAAAAGCAAGCCGCCGCACCGCGCCCGGCTCGACCGCGACTACGGCATTGTGTTCCAGGCGCCGGTGCTGTACGACTGGCGCACAGTGCGCAAGAATGTCGAGCTGCCGCTCGAGGTGATGGG
>CALLYN010000415.1 GCA_937858455.1 uncultured Kouleothrix sp. | reverse complement strand
GCACGCTGCTGACCTGGCGCCACTCGGGCGGCGCGCCGTGGCTCGCGGCCCGGCCTACCCACACCTCTTGCGGGCTGGTGGCGTCCTCGCGCACCACCGCGAAGGCTGCGGCGTCGCGCGCGCGAAACTGGCCGGCGAAATGTTCGCAGAAACCGGCGGCACCACGCCACACCGTCGCGCGCTCGCCCGAGGTGTCGACCCAGCCGATCGCCGCTTCGCCCTCCTCAAATGCCATGTAGTCGAGCGCCGAGCCGTCGGGGCGCCACTGGATGGCCCAGACGCTGCCGCCATACTCGGGCGTGAGCCGGCGCGGCGGTGTCCCCGGCGCGTCGAGCGGCAGCAGCAGCACCTCGCCGCCGTTGATGCCGCGGTCGCTGAGGATGCACGAGAGAAACGCGACCGAGCGGCCGTCGGGGGCGACGCGCGGGAACGCGAACTGCTTCTCGGGCGCGCTGTAGAGCACTTCTGGCGTGCCGCCATTGGGGCCGACGCGCGCCAGCTTCGCGGTGAACCACGACCACTCGTATGGCTCGTCGCCAATCAGCAGCACGAAGCCGCCGTCAGGCGCCCACGCGAACTCCCACACCTGCACGTCGCCGGTGAAAGGCCGCGCGTCGCCGGTGGCCGCGTCGGCCAGCCACACGCGCCGCCAGCGGTGGTGCAGCTCGACTTCGATCGCGTCGTCGTGGGCTGCCACGCGCGCGCGCTGCTCGTCGCTCTCGGCGTCGGTCATCAGCAGCGCGATCTGGCTGCCGTCGGGCGACCATTCAAGCTCTTCCACTGGCGCGGGCAGGTGCGTAAGCTGGCGCGCCTCGCCGCCGCCAAGGTCGATCAGGTAGATCTGCGGCTGCCCGTCGGCGTGCCGGTCGGAAAGAAACGCCAGCGTGCGGCCGTCGGGGCTCCAGCGCGGCGCGGTGTCGGCGCGCGGCCCGCTGGTAAGCTGCCGCGCCGGCGCGCTGCCGTCGGCTGGCGCCAGCCAGATGCGCGTCTTCGGCGCGGCGGTGTCGGTGGTGAAATACTCGCCGGCGACAAACGCCACCAGCGTGCCGTCGGGGCTGATCTGTGCGTCGGCAAGCTGCGTGAACGCGGCCATTGCCTCGGGGGTGAGCGGCTGTTCGGCCATGGGCTTTCTTTCTAATAGGCTTTAGGACTTACACAGTTCGCGCCCTCAGCTTTCGGCAGAGCGGTACTCTTCTGCGTATCGTGTGCGGTTTTCCGCGCGGAGCGCGGAAAACCGCACACGGAAGATGAATAAGTACCATGCTGCCGCAGGCTCAATCTCGTCGCTTGAGGAAACCGAATGACGCACGTGCGTAACTCCTAAGGCTTTATCGGCAAAAGGGGAGCCGGAGGGGCTTTGCCCTCCGAACCTCCCTGGTGGGGCAAGATGGTTCAACTCCAGGGTTTCGGCTGGCTGCGCCAGCTATGTTGGCCCGCCGCCGGGGCGGATAAGCATATCGTTCACCTCGGCGGCAACGGCCGCGGCCGGCTTGGCGGCCAGCAGCCCGGCGAAGAGCGGCAGCTCGCCGGTTCGCAGAGCGTGCTCGGCGTACAGAAACATTGCCGCCGACCAGGCCTGCTGGGCGAAGCCCATGGGATGGCCCGTGACGCCGTGCATCCATTCGTTAAACTCCCACTCGCCGCCGATGCCCTGCCGTCCGGCGGCCGCCAGCCGCAGCAGCAGGCGCTCGGCCTCGGCGTGCCAGCCGTGGCGCACCAGCGCGGCCACGTGAAACCCGCCGATCATCGGCCAGATGCCGCCGTTATGGTACTGGTGCGGCACATTCAGGTTGCGGCTGCGGTAATACTCGCGCCAGTTGCTTTCGCCTGGGTAGATCGGCGGGTGGATGGCCTTGGTCGGGTAGGGCTCGTGCATTCCAACCTGGTGCATATAGCGCAAAATATGCTCGGCGCGGTGGCCGTCGGCCACGCCGGTGAGAATCGCCAGCAAGTTGCCAAGGCTGTCGCACCAGTCGCCGTACTCGCGAAACGCGACCCACGGCAAGTAGAACGGCCGGCTCGAAATCGTGCCGATATTGTGATACAGCATGTACCACTCGAGCCGAAACGACTTGAGGCGCTCGAGGTGCGCGGCGAAATGCTCGGCCACCCAGCAGCGGTCAATCCACATCAGCGAGTTAATGCGCTCGTGGATGCCGTAGGCATCGATCGCCAGATGGTGGGCGGCCTGCGCGGGCGGCAGCGCCTGCGCCAGCGCCGCGTGGGCCAGCGCGGCGGCGTAGAACAAAACATTATCGTAGAGCGTGTTGTAGCGCACCGCCAGCAAGTCCATCCAATCGCCGGCCTCGGGGATCTCGAGCAGCCCGCACTCATTCATGTCCTGATACTCAAGCCAGCGCAGCGCCCGGTCGATGCTCGGCCAGCTTTGCAGCAGGAATTCGGCGTCGGAAGTGATGCTGAAGTACAGGTAATGGCACAGGATGTACCACAAGTTCGCGTCGACGGCGCCGGCATTCTCGGTGCTGATGTAGCCAGTGTCGGGGTTGACGTTCAGTGGGATCAGGCCGCGCGGCGACTGGTGGGCGCGCAGCGTCTCGAGTGCGGCGCGCGCCGTGGCTAGCAGCAGTGGCTCGCGGCCGGCCACGGCGCCGAGGAAGATCACGCCATTGTCGCGCGCCCAGATCTGCGGGTAGCCTGCGGCGAGACCCGAGGCGCGAAAGCCAAGCGGCGTAGCGCAGCGCGACAGCACGTCGAGCGCGCGGTCGCGGGCTTCGTCGATCAGCGCGTGGCTATGCATAACCAGGCCACCTGTATACCGAGCGGCGCAACGCCCACGCCGTCGCCATCCACAAGGAGTATGCCCGAGCGCTCCTGGCCCGGCCAGGAATGCGCAATGTTTGCGGCGGCAATTGTACCGCCGCGCGCCGGACGTGAACATCTGACTACAAGATGATGCCATGATACCATAAAGGTAATAGCTCCAGCGTAGGAAACAAACCCCGCCGCCCGGCGAGCACGCTTTCCAGCGACGACAACCAAAACCGCCGGCCCGGCGCTGGCAATAAAAGCTGCTATACTGGCCGCAACATTGGCACGGAGGAGCCAGCCATGCCCAGCTACCTTGAATACCTCGCGCCGCGGCTCGACGCCGCCGGGCAGCTCAACGACAGCATCGGCATCCACGAAGGCCGGGTGATCTTTGCCGGCGAGGTCGACCTGCTTGAGCTTGTGGGCCGCTACGGCGCGCCGCTCGAGGTGTCGTTCTGCCCGCAGATCACGCGGCGGATCACGAGCATGCGCGCGCACTTCGCCCTGGCGCGCGAGCGCACCGGCTATCGTGGCGAGTTTGTGTACGCCTACGCCACCAAGGCAAACTTCGCCGAAGAGGTGGTGCGCAGCGCGCTCGACGCCGGCGCGCACTACGAAACATCCTCGGCCTTCGACGTGCGGATCGCCCACCGGCTGTGGCGCGCCGGGCTGCTGCCGGCCGACCGCTTTATCTTCTGCAATGGCTCGAAGGAGCCGCCGTATATCGCGGCCATCCGCGAGCTGCGCGAGGCCGGCTTCGCGCGCGTGGTGCCGATCCTCGACGACCTCGAGGAGTTCGAGCAGCTGGCCGGCTGCGCCGCGCCGCTGCTGCTGGGCGTGCGCGAGCGCAAAGACGCCGGCGACATGGCCGCAGGCATCACCTACGGCTACGACCGCTTTGGGATGGCGCCGGACGAGCTTGATCGGCTGGCGGCGCGCGTGGCCGGCACGCCGCACACGCTGGCGCTGTACCACGCGATGGTCGGCAGCCAGCTGCACGACCAGGAGTTCTGGCTCGGCGAGGTGCGCGAGTCGCTGGCGGGCTACGCGCGCCTGCGCGAGCGCGCCCCGTCGCTGAGCTACTTCAACTTCGGCGGCGGCATGCCCACCGGCGCGTACGACATCGGCTTCCGCTTCGACTACGCCGGCTTCGCCGAGCGGCTGCTGCGCGAGGTGGCGGGCTGGTGCGGCGCGCGCGGCATCGCGCAGCCGCACCTCGTGGGCGAGTTCGGGCGCTACAGCGTGGCCGACCACGGCGTGCATATCTTTGAGGTGGGCCGGGCGAAGCCGGGGCAGCCCGGCAAGCCGCCGTGGTACCTGCTGAACGGCAGCCTGATGGTGGCGCTGCCGGATATTCTGATTGTCGCGGGGCAGCACTTCATCTGCCTGCCGCTGAACCACCTCGGCGCGCCGGCCGTGCCGGTGGTGCTGGGCGGCCGGCGCACCTGCGACTCCGACGACTTCTACCCGCGCGGCGATACCGAGCTGGTGCTGCCGCTGATAGCCGGGCAGGGCCTGGGTGCGGGCGCGCAGCCCGCCGGGCCGCTGTATATCGCCTTCTTCGGCACCGGTGGCTACCAGGCGATGCTGGCGGGCGAGGGCGGCGCGCATCACTGCCTCGCCCCGGAGGCGCCTAAGCTGATCATCGAGGACCGCGCGGGCGAGCGCAGCACGCGGCTGGTTGGGGAGCAGAGCTGGGAGGATGTGTTGAATGAGCTTGGGTACAGTGCGGGGTGAGGTGGGGCCTGCGCGGCCCCGCGCCCCGCTCGTTCCAGGCTGCTTCGGGGCCTGCGCGGCCCCGCACCCTGCGGCAGGGGTGCGACGGCACCCCTGCACCCCCGTTTGGGGCTTCGCCCCA
>CALLYN010000414.1 GCA_937858455.1 uncultured Kouleothrix sp. | reverse complement strand
TAGGCTCGGCGGCGGCCGGGGCTGCGGTAGGCGCGGCGGCTGGGGCGGCAGCCCCGCCACCGCAGGCCGCCAGGATCATGGCGACCAGCGCGAAAAGAACCGCCAGGAACGTTCGCTTCTGATGCTGCATTGGTTTGAGCTCCTCTTGAGACAATCTGTTGACGGACGGTATTGGCTCCGACGGCGTACACACGTGGCCGAATTTTGGCGATGGGGGGCCACGGCTGCGCCGGAAGTGTTTCCGGCGCGCCTGGCGCGGCGCATGGCGCGGCATTCTTGGGCCTTTCTCAGCTACCTCGGGTGGGCCGTGGCTCGGCCGTAAACTCCTGCTTTATTTGTAGCCGCTGAACTGGATCGAGTTGATCGCCTTGCGGCCAAGGATCAGGAACAGCGCGATGCTTGGCAGGATGCTCAGCACAGCCCCGGCCATCAGGCCGCCCCAGTCGGGCGCGCCCTGCGGCGTCTGCGAGCGGAACACGCCCAGCGCCACCGTCAGCACGCGCACGCTCTCGTCCTTGCCGATCAGCAGCGGCCACAGGTAGTCGTTCCAGGTGCCGATCCACGTCAGGATGCCGAGCGTGGCCAGCGGCGGGCCGCTGATCGGGATGACCAGGCGCCAGAAGATCCCGAACAGCGAGGCGCCGTCGAGCTTGGCGGCCTCCTCGACCTCGCGGTTGATGCCGAGGAAAAACTGGCGCAGAAAGAAGACCGCGAACGGCGACATTAGAAACGCCGGCGCCACGATGCCCTGGAATGTGTCGAGCCAGCCGAGCGAGCGGATCAGAATGTAGTTCGGGATGAGCGTGACGATCCCCGGGATCATCAGCGCGATGATATACAGAAAGAAGACCTTGTCGCGCAGCGGGAAGTTCAGCCGCGCGAAGGCGTAGGCCGCCAGCGCGCTGAAGAACAGCTGGCCCACGACCGTCAGGGCGGTGACGATCACCGAGTTGCGCAGGTACAGCCAGAAGTGCAGCGCCTGGCCCGAGCCGCCGGCGGCGATCGCGTCGGCCGCGCTCACCTGGCCGAGCACGCGCGCGAAGTTGCTGAAGGTGAAGCCGGGCGGCGTGATCTGGCTGGGGTTGGCGTAGAGCTCGACTTTGGTGGCCAGCGCGGTGCGCACCACCCAGTAGAATGGCACGAGCACCACCACAATCGCCAGAAGAAGCCCGGCCCACGCCAGCACGCGGCCGATCGAAACCCGTTTGCGCCGCTGGCCCACCAGCGTCAGCGCCGAAGCATTTGTCGCCATAGCTATCGCCTCCCAGATGTGCGAGAATCAGGCCAGGTCGGATTCGCCCGAGCGCAGGTAGCGCATCTGGACGAGCGTGATCGTGATCAAGATCAAGAACAGGATCACCGCCGCAGCCATCGCATAGCCCATCTGGAAGCGGCTAAAGGCGAACTCGTAGATGTACCAGAAGATCACGCGCGTGGCGTTCACCGGGCCGCCCTTGGTGGTGATCGCGATTGTGTCGAAGATCTGGAATGAGCCGATGACCGTGGTGACGAGCACGAACACCAGCACCGGCCGCAGCAGCGGGATGGTGATCGACCAGAACATGCGCCGCTCGGTGGCGCCGTCGATCGCCGCGGCCTCGTACACGTCTTTTGGAATGGTCTGCAGGCCGGCGAAGATCAGCAGCGCGGTGTAGCCGGCGTGGCGCCAGATGTTGATCCACGCCACCGAAGGCATGGCCTGGCTCACCGAGCCGAGAAACGGCTGGCGCGAGATGCCGAACACGCCGAGGATCTGGTTCACCACGCCAAGCTGCGGGTCGAGCATCCAGAGCCACAGCAGCGCCACCACCACGTTGGGGATGAGCCAGGGCAGCACCAGCACGCCGCGCACGACGATCGACTGCGTCAGGCGATCCATGAGCACCGCCAGCCCCACCGCCAGCGCCGTCTGCAGCGGGATGTTCAGCAGCACGTAGTACAGCGTGACGCGCAGCGCCTGCCAGAACTGCGGGTCGCGCAGCAGCTTCTGGTAGTTCGCAATGCCGACAACTTTGGGCGTGCTGAGCAGATCCCAGTTGGTGAAGCTGATGAACACGCCGCGCACGGCCGGCACGGCGTAGAACGCGGTGAAGCCAATCAGGCTGGGTAGAATAAACAGCCAGGCAAGCCACGTCTCGCCGGCAAGCCAGCCTTTCAGCCATGCCGGCCGCTGGGTGCGCTGAATGGGAAGGGCATTCGCGCTGTTGCTCATGGGGCCTCCATTTCTCCTTCTTCGGATCGTGACGTCTGTCGCGCAGTCGTGCAGCATTGTCTCGACTGATATGGATTGAGCGCGCTGATCGCGTACCTGCTAGATCACCAGCTGGATCGCCTGGAGCAGCAGTGTCGGCAGCACTGGCTTCACCAGGTAGGCCGATGCGCCGAGGGCTTGCCCGCGCCGCCGCTCATCCTGCGCCGTGCAGATGATGATTGGGATGGCGCTGGTGTTTGGGTTGCGTTTCAGCTCCGATACGACATTCCAGCCACGGCCGTTGGGTGGGCCTGGCTCGAGCACCACCGCCTGGATGGCGTGCTGATGGACGATATCCAGGATGTTCTGCTCGTCGCTGGCGGTATACACCTGGTAGCTCTGGCTTAGCGCGCGCTGGTACAGCTCACGCGTCGAGTCATCGTTATCGACGATCAGAATCGCCTGCTCTGCGCTTGTCATATCGTTGTGTATGCGGATGGAAACTTGGTTAAGGGAACTTTACAAGAAAAGCCGGGGGAAGTCTTGGACAAAAGCGCGACAATCTTGGACAAAACTGCGTTATTGGCGCCCTTGCTCGCGGTATGTGCGTGGCGAGCAGCCGGCGTGCTTGGTGAACACGCGGCTGAAGTATGAGAGGTCGTCGAAGCCAACCTGTATGGCGATCTCGGTGATGCTGCGGGTTGTCTCGCGCAGCAGGGTTTTGGCCCGCTCGATGCGGTAGCGGTTGAGGTATTCCCAGGGCGAGAAGCCGAGCTCCTGGTGGAAGATGTGGCTGAGGTAATCTTTGCTGACGCCCACGGCCGCCGCGAGGTCCTGGCGGGCGATCGGCTCGCTGTGGTACTGCTGCAAGTACGCGATCGCGTGCTTCACCAGCGCGCTTGTCTGCTGCGGCAGCGCGTCGGCGGCCGAGAGCGCGCGGTGCAGCGAGGCGGCGGTCTCGCCGGCCGAGAGCAGCGCCTTGCTCTGAAATGTCACCAGCGCGTGGTCGAGGCGGTGGATGTCGTCGAACGACAGCGTGCGCCCGCTCATCACCAGCACGGGCACGCGGCGCAGCTGCGGCTGCGCGCGCATATACTCGAGCACGGCAAAACCGTCGACCTCGGGCATGATCAGGTCGAGGAGCACCAGGCTGGGCACGGTGTGGCGCAGACGCTCGATCGCTGCCGCGCCGGAGTCGCTGGTCTCGACGCGGTAGCTCGGCAGCTCGGCCGCGACGATGCCTTCGTACAGCCGCAGCGCCTGCGGGTCGTCGTCGACGATCAGCACCAGCCCGTCGGGGCCGGCCGGCCGCAGTGCGTTCAGCGCGTCGATCAGCGCCGGGCTGCTCAGCGGCTTCACCAGAAAACTCGTGAGCCCGAGCGTCACGCCGCTCTCGCCGGGCTGGGCCTGGCCATACACGATCAGCGGCAGCTGTGCGAGCTGCGGCAGGCCGCGGATCTGCTGGAGCATGCTCCAGTCCTTCAGGTTGGCCTGGGCGAGATCCCAGGCCAGCGCGCTCGGCTGGATGCTGCGCAGCAGCGTCGGCAGGTCGTCGCTGGGGCGCAGCCGCGCCAGCCCCCAGCCCTGGCGCTGGCATAGCTCGGCCACCGGCGCCACCGGCTGGTCGTGGTGCGCCAGCAGCAGCAGCGTGGGCCGCGCGTTGGCCGGCAGGCTCGGCAGCTGCCCGGCGATGCTCGGCAGCGGCAGGTACACATGAAACGTGCTGCCGCGGCCGGGCTGGCTTTCGAGCGACATACTGCCGCCGTGCAGCGCGACCAGCCGGCGGGTGATGCTCAGGCCCAGGCCCACGCCCTCCTGGCGGCGCTTGCTCTGCTCGCTGGTGACGAACGGCTCAAAGATGCGCTCCTGCAGGTCGATCGGGATGCCCGCGCCGGTGTCTTGCACCCACAGGTGCAGGTGCGGCGGCAGCACGTCGGCGCCGAGCTCGACCGCGCCCGAGGCGGTGAACTTGCTGGCGTTGCTCAGCAGGTTCAGCAGTACCTGCCGCAGCCGCACCGGGTCGGCCTGGATCAGCGGCAGCCGGTCGGGCAGCGCGGCGCGCCATTCCACCGCGCC
>CALLYN010000413.1 GCA_937858455.1 uncultured Kouleothrix sp. | reverse complement strand
AGGGCCGACTTTGCACCAGCCCTGGCGTATGCCCGGCGTCTAGCTGGGCATACGCCGCCGGCTGGCCGGGGTGAACGGGTAGCGCTGGTAGCGCTGCTCCATGGTCAGGCGGCGGTAGTCGCCGGCCTCGATCATAATATGCTGGTTGCACAGCGCCCGGTCGCTCATGCGCGAGAAGATCCGCGGGTCGATATCTTCGGGCTTGCGGTTGCTGGTGATCACGGTCGAGAGCGCGTAGTTGTAGCGGTGGTTGATGATCTGGAACAGCTTCTCGCGCGCCCAGGCGGTGGTATTCTCGGTGCCGAGGTCGTCGAGGATCAGCACCTGCACGTCGCGGATGGCCTCGAAGCGCTCGTCGTACTCGACCTCGCTGGAGGGCCCGAAGGTGGCGCGCAGGTGGTCGAGCAGGTCGGGCACCACCGCGAACAGCACGTGATAGTGGTTCTGCAGCAGCTCGTTGGCCACGGCCGCGGCCAGGTGGGTTTTGCCGGCGCCGTAGTTGCCGAACATGATCATCCAGCCCTGCGGCCGCGCGGCGTACTTCTGGGCGGCGTAGTAGGCGCCCTGCACGCCGGGCACTGCGGCGTTGAAGTTCTTGAAGGTTTTATCGTTGAACGGGCCGAGGTTGCTGATCTCGTAGAGCTTCTCGGCAGCGCGGCGGCTGAGCTCCTGCTGCTTGCAGATGCAGGCCATGAGCTTGCCGAAGTTCGGGTGGCCGAACGGCACCTCTTCCTTGTAGTAGCCCACACCGTCGCAGTGCGGGCACACCGGCTCAGAGGTCTTTGGTATCGCTGCCGCGTCGGAAAAGGTCGCCGTACGGTCCATCGAAGTATTTTTCAACATCAATAGGTCGCTCGGGGCGATTCGCCGCATCTTGTCGTCCATGGGCAGCCCACCTCTCCAAAACTTTGCTGATATAACGCCACGATCGCGCGTTGGCGCGCACGGCCTCGCGGATGGCGTCTTCGATCCAGTGCATAGGGTAGCGCTCTTCGGCCTCGCGCAGCTCGTCGAGCAGCATGGGTGTCACCAGCCCGATGTTGTGCTCGTACAGGGTGATCAGCGCCGGGCGCTCGTCGGGAGCGCTGGCGTTGGGCGCGAGCGCCGCGCCGGCCTCGCCGATGCGCTCGGCCCACAGCCGGTTGGCGGCGGTGTTGACAACATACCAATTGACGGCGCGCCCGTCGTCGGGCAGCACCACGTGCAGCAGCGTGGTGCGCTGCACTGCGGCCTCGAGCCCCTCGGCCAGCAGGTCGTCGGGGGCGCGCAGCTTCGAGAGCGCGCGCAGCCCGCGCCGCAGCGTCTTGTCGGCCGCCAGCTCGTCCCAGCTGACGCGCCGTGGCGCGCTGCCGCGCTGCCGGCTCATGCGGTAGAACACGTGCAGTGTCACCTTGAGCTCGGTCGGCAGGGTGATCTGCGGCAGCACCTCGGCGAACAGCTCGGGCGGCAGGCCTACCAGCTTATCGGTTGTGAAGCCCGTGAATGGCATTGCAATACGCCAGGTTTATATTAGATCAGGGCAAACGCAGTTGCCGCCCTCAGCCTTCGGCAGAGCGGTGCTATGCTTCGTATCGTGTCCATTTTCCGCGCGGAGCCCGGAACAACCGCATACAGAAGATGCACACGTACCCTGCTGCCGCAGGCTCAATCGCGTACCGTGAGGAAGCTGAATCACGCAAGTGTGTAACTCCTATAGATATGCAGCCTAGATCTTCTCGTCGTGGTCGGCCGGGCGCACGCTGCGGGCCTCGGCTCTGCGCCAGCGCCAGGTTGTGAGGCGCGTGAGCTGCTTGCGCGCGCGCGCCAGCGCCAGCCCGAGGATCAGCAGCCCGCCGGCGAAGGTCAGCACCCAGGCCAGGATCACCCAGCCATCCTGCTGCGGGTCGCTCAGCCGGTCGACGACGCTGAAGGTGTCGGCGAGAAACGACGACACGGCCATGAACAGCACGATCACGCCGAGCACGATGCCCAGGTTGTTTGTGCGCATGCCCTGCCACTGCAGGCGCATGTCGTTGTAGTACGACAAGAAAAAGTTCAGCTGCTCGACATTGGTATTCACCAGGTCGAGCGTCTCGCCGATCGCCAGCTCGCGCAGCAGCGCGTCGAACTTGCGGCGCGCGAAGTCGGCCCTGAACGCGGTTGTCGAGACGGCCATGCTGCGCAGCTCGGGCAGGCTGTCGAAGATATCGGAAAGCCCGGCCGCCAGGTGGTCGAGCAGCATCAGATCGTCGGCGCTGAGGTGGCCGTCGTTGATCTTGCGCGTGAGCCCCGGCACCTGGCCGAGCAGCGCGGTGGTGCGGCGCTCGGCCTGCTGGGCCTC
>CALLYN010000412.1 GCA_937858455.1 uncultured Kouleothrix sp. | reverse complement strand
CGCGCGGCTCACTGGCGCACCTCGGCTTCGAGCGCCGGCCGGCCCAGCAGCAGCGCGCCGCCGCTCAGGCTGATCAGCAGGCCCAGCAGGCGCACCGCCAGCGCCAGGCTGAAGCTCGTCGAAGCCGCCACGCCGTAGCTCGCCAGCACCAGCACATACACGCCTTCGACCACGCCCATACCGTTGACGGCGATCGGCAGCAGCAGCGAGAGGCTGCTGAGCGCCACGAGCCACACTGCCGCTGGCCAGGGCGCGGCCACGCGCAAGGCCGCCAGCATCGCCCAGATCGCCGCCACGATCCACAGCTGCGCGAACGCCGAGATAGCGTACGCCGCGCCTAGCCGCACCAGCCACTGCCACGCGCTCCAGCGCGGGAACTCCCAGCCACGCAGCCGCGCCGCCAGGCGCGGGCGCAGCCCTGGCAGCGCCCACACCGCCAGGCCGCACAGCGCCAGGCCACACAGCGCCAGCGCGGCAAGGTTCAAGCGGCCAAGGCCCACCCGCAGATCGGCGCCGGGCCGCAGCCCATCCGGCAGGCCTGCCAGCAGCCCGAGCACCACCAGCACGCTCAGCGCCGCCAGGCCTACCAGCCGGTCGAGCAGCACAGCCAGCATCGCCCGGCCCAGCGCCACCGCCCGGCTCGAAAGCGCCACCCGCACGCCGTCGCCGCCGATACCGGTGGGCAGGAAGTTGTTGCTGAACAGCCCGATCGCGTACCAGCGCGTCAGCGCGCCGAGGCCCGGCGCCGGCCGGCCCAGCAGGTACCGCCAGCGCAGCACATTGATCGCGTGGTTCACCAGCAGGCATACCACCGCCAGCGCGATCATCTCCCAGCGCATCTGGCGCAGCAGCGCGGCTACGCTGGCCCACTCAACCTGCCGCAGCAGCCACAGCATCAGGCCGGCGGTCACCAGCGCCTGGAGCAAGCGCAGCCCTACGCGCCACCACGCCGCGCTCGGCCTCTCGGGTTGTCGCAGCAGCTCGCTCATCGCTTAGTCGGCTCGCTCGGCCAGCACAAAGATCTCGTCGCCGCGGCGCGATGAGTTCAGCAGAAACAGGCCGTAGATCAGCTGCGACAGCAGCTTGCGGCCCGGCCCGAACGCGCCGGTGGTACCCTGGCTGTTGGTCATGTCCAGAAAGTCGCGGTACAGCGGCGAGTAGAACGGGAAGCCCCACTCGACCACGCGGCGCACGCGCAGGCCGCTCTGCTCGACTTTACCAACCAGCTCGCCGGGCGCGTAGTTGCGCACGTGGCCCACCTGGGCGGGCTCGAAGCGGCGCATGCGCCCCTGCACCGTCGAGATCACCAGGTACTTGCCGGTCATCGCAGCGATATGCCGCAGCGCGCCAAGATCGTCGGGGATATGCTCGAGCACCTCGCTGCACACGATCAGGTCGAAGCGCTCGGGCAGGTGCTCCTTGGTGGCGTCGAGCACCCAGAAGGCGCCGCCAGGCACTTTCTTGCGCGCCAGCTCAACTGCCGAGGGCGAGATGTCGGTACCGTATGGCTTGATCTGCGGGAATTCAGCGCGCAGCTCTTGCAGAAACGAGCCCTGTCCACAGCCCACATCCAGCACCGATGTAAACGCCAGCGGGCGGATCAGCCGCGTGATATTGCGCCGGATGTGCCGCGACATCGGGCCGTACTTCTTCATGTCGTCCCACTTGCTGTCCCAGCCCTGGTTGTACTGCTCGACGCTCATCTCGTGCATTGGGAGGCTCCTTTGTCGATATTCGTGCCGCGCCTGGGAACGCTCTCGGGCTAGCGCGCGCGCTCGAGTACAAATTCGTTGCATCCGGTCGGCACCTGCGCCGGCACCACGCGCCGCACGCTGAAGCCCATGCCGGCCATAAATTCCGTGATCTCGGCGGCCGTGGCGTACTCGTAGGGGTAGCCGCCGATCCAGTCGATCACGTCGTACCAGAAGTCCATGCCGCGCTCTTTCTCCAGCGGGTTGCGCCGCGTCACTGCCAGCTTGGCCAGGTAAATAATGCCGGCGAACACGATCGCCATGAGCTGCTTTACCGGCGCGGGCATCTGGTTGTAGAACCACTTGATCGCCCGCCAGGCCCGCGAGGTGATATGCCGGTTGTAGATCGCCAGCACCAGCGTGCCGCCCGGCGCCACCTGCCGCGCGACAATCCGAATGGCCTGCCACATCGCGCCGGTGTGGTGCAGCGAGCCCCAGGCATACACCAGGTCAAAAGTCCCAAGCGCCGCCATGTCGCTCGCGCTGAGCGCCGAGGCCTCGCCAAACGAAACCGGCGCGTCTGGCGCCAGGCGCGCTCGGTTCTGCCGCGAAACTTCGACGCAGCGCGGGTTCACGTCGACCCCCACCACCCGCGCTGCGCCCAGCCGCGCCGCCGCGATCGCGAACAGGCCGCTGCCACAGCCGACGTCGAGCACGCTGCAGCCGGCCAGCGTCTCGCGCCGCAGCAGGCTCTTGAGCGATTGCGCGGCTGTGTCGAGCCGGCCTGCGTCGACACGCTGCTCGGAGAACGACTGCCAGTTCGCGCCGAAATCAAAGATGCGCATCAGGAGTTTCCTTTGCTGATCTGGTTTTGCCACACCGCCACCATCAGCAGCGCCCACAGCCGCTTGCCGTGGTTCACGCGGCCGCTGTCGTGCTCGGCCAGCAGCTGCTCGATCGCCGCAGGCCGGAACCACGCAGCCAGCGCGCGGTTGCCGATCAGCCGCTCGCGCGCCCAGCCGCGCAGCTCGTGGCGCAGCCACTGGCCCACCGGCACGCCGAAGCCCTGCTTGCCGCGCGCCGCAATCGCCGGCGGCAGCTTTTCGCCAAACGCGGCCTTGAGCAGCCACTTGGTCTGCATTCCGCGCATTTTGTAGCGCTGCGGCAGCCGCGCGGTCCACTCGACCCACGCCGCGTCGAGGAATGGCGCGCGCGCTTCGACGGAATGCGCCATGGTCATGCGATCGGTTTTCGGCAGCAGGTCGCCGGCCAGGTAGGTCGCGTGGTCGGCGTGCAGCGTCCGGTCGAGCAGCGTCTCCGCGCGTGCCTGGTCAAACGCCGCCGCAAGCACGTCGGCCGTGTCCGCGTTCGCAAATGCGCGGCGCATATCGTCGCTGTACAGCCCCAGCTTGTCGGCATGGCCGAAATACGAGCCCCAGCGCGCGATCGAGGCTTTGTGGCTGGTGGCCGAGAACTGGCCCAGCCGCTTGAGCCCAGCGATCGGGTTGCGGTCTTCGGGGATCCAGGCCGGCTCGGGCAGCCAGGCCGCCACCGCCGGAACGGCCTGCTGCGTCACCCACGCGGGCAGCGCCGAGTAGGGCCGCAGCAGCTGGTCGAGCGCGTAGCGTCGGTAGCCCGCCAGCGTCTCGTCGCCGCCGTCGCCGCTGAGCGCCACCGTCACGTGCCTGCGCGTCTGGCGCGCCAGCTCGTATAGCGGCAGGGCCGCCGGGTCGGCGAATGGCGCGTCGGTGGCGGCGATCACCCCTTCAACCAGCGCGGCGAGGTCGCTCGGGCGAAAGATAAACTCATGGTGGTCGGTGGCGTAGCGCTCGGCGACCATGCGTGCGAACGGTGCCTCGGAGAAGTGGCGCTCGTCGAAGCCGATCGAGAAGGTCTTCACCGGCTCGCTCAGGCGCTCGGCCATCAGCGCCACAATGATCGACGAGTCGATCCCGCCGCTGAGAAACGCGCCCAGCGGCACCTCAGCCACCAGCTGGCGTTCGACGACCTTGCCCAGCAGGTCGCGCGCCTGCGCCAGCACCTCGGCTTCGCTCAGCTGCCACTTCGGCTCAAACGCCAGCTGCCACCAGCGCTCGATCTGCGGCGCGCCGCCGCGCTCGACCACCAGCTTGTGCGCGGCCGGCAGCTGCCGGATGCTCCGGTAGATCGTCAGCGGGTCGGGGGTGTACTGCAGCGACAGGTAGTGGTGCAGCGCCAGCGTGTCGACCTCGCGCGTCACCCAGGGCAGCGCCAGCAGCGCTTTGGCCTCGGAGGCCCACGCCAGCCCGGCCGGCGAGTGGTGCCAGAACAGCGGCTTTTCGCCCATGCGGTCGCGCGCCAGCAGCAGCCGCTCGCGCGGCGCGTCCCACAGCGCAAGCGCGAACATGCCCTGCAGGCGCTCCAGCGCGCCGTCGCCCCACTGCTCGTAGGCATGCACGATCACCTCGGTGTCGCTGCCGGTGGCAAAGCGGTGGCCGTAGGCCAGCAGCTCGGCGCGCAGCTCGCGGAAGTTGTAGATCTCGCCGTTGAACACCAGCAGGATCGAGCCATCTTCGTTGGCCACGGGCTGGTCGCCGCCGGCCCGGTCGATAATCGCCAGGCGGCGCATGGCCAGGCCGATGCGGCCCTGCACGTACATTCCCGCGCTGTCGGGGCCGCGGTGGGCCAGCGTGTCGTTCATGCGCTGCAGCAGCGCCTGGTCGGCAGGGCTGCCGCGCTCGGAGAGTAGCTGCCCGCAAATTCCGCACATGCTAGATCCCCAGCTTTTCTAGTGCCGTCGGCACGCGCCGCGCCACCCGCTCGAACAGCCGCGCGTAGCCGCGCGCCGCGTCGCCCCAGCCGAAGCGCTCGGCGCGCT
>CALLYN010000411.1 GCA_937858455.1 uncultured Kouleothrix sp. | reverse complement strand
CCCGAGCCGGCGGTGGCCGCCGCGCTGGCGCTGCTGCCGGGCCAGCGCGCGCTGCGCTCGTGCAAGGTCTTCACGGCCGACGGCGAGCCGGTGATCTTTTGCGTAAACACCGTGCCCGAGCACGTGCTCGGCGAGCCGCTGGCCGCCGAGGCGCTGCGCGAGCCGCAGCTGATCGAGCCGCTGTTCGATATGCTCGAGCGGCGCTGTGGCCGGCGCACCCAGCACCAGCTCGCCAAGATCCGCGCCGCGCGCGCGCGCGAGTGCCGCTTCCCCGAGCTTGCGCTGGCGCCCGATACGCCGCTGCTGTTTATCGAAGAAGTTGGCTTCACCGCCGACGAGGCGCCGATCTGGCACTCGTACGAGTATTTCCCGAACAGCTTTATGACCTTCGAGCTGGTGCGCGAGCGCGTACGGCGCTGAGGCGGCCGCGACCCGCCAGAGAAGAGGATGCGCGAGAGGCATAGCCCTTGCACTCTTCTTGCAGCTGACCCAACGGCCAACAAGGAGGCCTGATATGTGGCAGACCTACTTTCAGCCCGGCACACTCGACGCGGCGCTGGATCTGCTGGCGCGGCACGCCGGCGCGGCCCGGATCGTGGCTGGCGGCACCGACGTGCTGGTCGAGCTGTCGCGCGGCGTGCGCCCGGCCGGCACGCTGATCGACATCACTCGGCTGGCCGAGCTGAAGTATCTGCGGCGCGAGGGCGATGTCATTCGCATTGGCGCGCTGGCGACGCACAACGACGTGATCGCCAGCGCGGAGTGCGTACGCGCCGCGCTGCCGCTGGCCCAGGCCTGCTGGGAGGTCGGCGCGCCGCAGATCCGCACGCGCGCCACGGTGGCGGGCAACCTCGTCACCGCGTCGCCGGCCAACGACACGATCACGCCATTGCTGGCGCTTGGCGCCGAGCTGGTGCTGGCTAGCGCCTCTGGCGAGCGTGTGCTGCCGCTTGGCCAGTTCTACGCCGGCTTCCGCCAGACGGCGCTGCGCCCCGACGAGCTGGTGCGCGAGATCCGCGTGCCGGCGCTGCGCGCCAACCAGCGCGGCCTGTTCACCAAGCTTGGGCTGCGCCGCGCCCAGGCGATCTCGGTGATCGACCTGGCGATCGTGCTGACATTCGCTGGGGAGCCGGCTGAGGCGAGCCGCGCTGCTGCCTCGCAGAGCGGGCCTCTTTTGATCGAAGACGCCGTGGTGGCGCTGGGCTGCGTTGCGCCGACGGTGGTGCGCGCGCCTACGGCCGAGGCGTTTCTGCGCGGCAGAGTGCTCGACGCCGACACGTGCGCCGAGGCTGGGCGGCTTGCCGCCGCCGACGTGCGGCCGATCGACGATGTGCGCGGCTCGGCGGCGTATCGCAGCGCTACCCTCGCCAGCCTGGTGGCCGATGGCCTGCGCCGGCTCGCCGCCGGCCGCGAGCGCGAGGGCTGGCCCGAGCGGCCTGTGCTGCTTGACACCGACGCCGCGGATCGTGCTATGCACGCGGGCCACGTGGGCGCGCCCGCAAGTGCGAATGCTTGGCCCCCGCCCGCGCCGATCGATACAATCCGCACGACGATCAACGGCGCGGCGTATGCTCTGGGGGGCGATGCGCCGACCAAATCGCTGCTCGACGCGCTGCGCGAGGATGCCGGGCTGGCCGGCACCAAGGAGGGCTGCGCCGAGGGCGAGTGCGGCGCCTGCACGGTGTGGCTGAATGGCCAGGCGGTGATGGCCTGCCTCACGCCCGCCGGCCAGGCCCACGCCGCCACTGTTACTACGGTCGAGGGGCTGGCCGATACGGCAAACACCGGATCGCGAGCGACGAGCGGCGCTGGCGAGGCCAATTCGTCCGCGCCGCTCGCCCCTGCGCCCGCCGCGCTGCACCCGCTCCAGGCCGCCTTCATCCGCAATGCGGCAGTGCAGTGCGGCTACTGTATTCCCGGCATGCTCATGGCCGGCGCCAAGCTGCTTGGCGAGTGCCCCAGCCCGACGCTGGGCGAGGCTCAGGTGGCGCTGAGCGGCAATATCTGCCGCTGCACCGGCTACCGCAAGATCCTCGACGCGGTGATGGACGCGGCAGGAGCGCAGCCGGAAAGCGGCATACGGAAATCAGAATAAACACCGTTTTCGCTTCACGAGGTTCACTATGACAACACCGATCGGCGAGTCGCTGCCGCGCCCCGACGCGCTCGGCAAGGTCACTGGCGCCGCCAGCTACCCCGGCGACCTGGTACGCCCGGGCATGCTGCATCTGAAGGTGGTGTTCGCCGGCCGGCCGCACGCGCGCATCCTGGGCATCGACACCGCCGCGGCGCTGGCGCACCCTGGCGTGGTGGCCGTGCTCACCGCCGCCGACGTGCCTTTCAATGCCTTCGGCCTGATCGATCACGACCAGCCGGTGCTGTGCGGCGAGAAGGTGCGCTTCGTTGGCGACAAGGTGGCGCTGGTGGTGGCCGAGAGCAAGCGCGCCGCCGCTGCGGCGGCGCGGCTGGTGAGCGTCAGCTACGCCGATCTGCCGGCCGTCGTCGACGCGCGCGCGGCGCTGGCCCCCGGCGCGCCGCTGGTGCACGAGGCGCGCGGCAGCAATGTGCTGTTCAGCCTGCCGATCCGCAAGGGCGATATCGAGCAGGGCTTCGCTGCGGCAGATGTCGTGCTCGAGGAAGAGTTCCAGACCTCGTGGCAAGAGCATGCGTTTCTGCAGCCCGAGGCCGGCGTGGCGTATGTCGACGACGCCGGGCGCCTGGTTGTCGAGACGGCCGGGCAGTGGCTGCACGAGGATCGTAAGCAGATCGCCGCTATGCTCGAGCTGCCCGAGGAGCAGGTGGTGGTGCGCTATGCGGCGATCGGCGGGGCGTTTGGCGGGCGCGAGGATCTGTCCATCCAGCACGTGCTGGCGCTGGCGGCCTGGAAGCTGCGCCGGCCGGTGGCGCTGGTGTGGAGCCGCGAGGAGTCGATGATCGGCCACCACAAGCGCCACCCGATCAGCGTGCGCTGCACGTGGGGCGCGCGCCGCGACGGCACGATCACCGCCGTGCGCGCCGAGGTGCTGGCCGACGGCGGCGCATATGCCTCGACCAGCCAGGAGGTGACGAAAGTCGCCACGCTGTTCGCGAATGGCGCCTACCACGTGCCGAATGTCTCGGTCGATGGCTACGCGGTGTACACCAACAATCTGCCGAGCGGTGCATTCCGCGGCTTTGGCGCGCCCCAGGCCCAGTTCGCCAGCGAGATCATGGTGACGCGGCTGGCCCACGCGCTTGGCATCGACCCGGTCGAGATGCGCCGCAAAAACCTGTACCGCGAGGGCGACATCGAGTCGACCCAAGAGCCGCTGCCGCCCGGCGTGAGCGTGCGCGAGTGCCTGGAGGCGGCGGTGAGCGAGGCGCAGAAGCGTTTCGGCGCTGGCTCGGCGCTCTCGGCGCCTGGCTCGCACCTCCGCCGCGGCGTAGGCATCGCCTGCGGCATCAAAAACGTCGGCTACTCGTTTGGCTACCCCGAGCAGGCCACCGCTACGGTCGAGCTGCGCGGCGAGGCGGCGATCGAGGTGGCCACAGTGCGCGTGGGCGCGGCCGATGTGGGCCAGGGCGCACACCTGGCGATGCGCCAGATCGCTGCGGCTGCGCTGGGCATCGCGCCCGAGCAGATCGCCCTGATTACCGACGACAGCTCCGAGGCGCCCGACGCTGGCAGCGCCTCGGCCTCGCGCCTGACGCTCATGGCCGGCCGCGCGGTGCACGACGCGGCACAGGCCGCGCTGCGGCTATGGGCCGACGAAGAGCGCCCGGCAGTCGCGACGGTGCAGTTCCGCCCGCCGGCCACCACCGCGCTCGATCCGGCCACCGGCGCGGGGCGCCCAAACTACTGCTACGGCTACGTCGCCCAGGCCGTCGAGGTCGAGGTCAACACGCTCACCGGGCAGGTGCAGGTGCTGCGGATCGTCAGCGCGCACGACGTGGGCAAAGCGATCAACCGCCAGCAGGTCGAGGGCCAGATCGAGGGCTGCCTGGCGCAGGCGCTCGGCTACGCGCTGCTCGAAAACTTCCAGATGCGGGACGGCAAGGTGCTGACGCCGCACTTCAGCACCTACCTGCTGCCGACCGCGCTCGACATGCCTACCGAGGTGGTGCCGATCATCCTCGAGCTGGCCGACCCCAACGGGCCGTTCGGCGCGCGCGGCATGAGCGAGATGGCGCTGGTGCCGCTGGCCCCGGCGATCGCCATTGCCATCCACGACGCCACCGGCGCCTGGGTGACACAGCAGCCTATGACGCCCGAGCGCGTGCTGGCGGCCATCCAGGCTAATCGCCGGCAAGATTAATCCATGGGATCACGCGGATTATACAGATAATACCAGCTCCGTTTGATTACTTGTGTTTTCTTGTGCGGCGAAGCCGCCCCCGAACCCCCGCAGAACTAGCGAAAGGATTTCATTGATGAAGCTACTCCGCATCACCGTCGGCGGCACGTTCATCTACACCGCGCGCCTCGAAGAGGAGCTGGCGCCGGAGACATGCGCGGCGTTCGAGAAGCTGCTGCCCTACCGCCAGAAGATCATCCACGCGCGCTGGAGCGGCGAGGCCTGCTGGATTCCACTTGGCGAGTTTCAGCTCGGCGTCGGCTTCGAGAACCACACCAGCCACCCATCGCGCGGCGACATCCTGTTCTACCCAGGCGGCTACAGCGAAACCGAGATCCTGTTTCCGTACGGCAGCGCCTGCTTCGCCAGCAAGCTGGGCCAGCTCGCCGGCAACCATTTCCTGACGGTGATCGAAGGCCACGCGCAGCTGCCCGAGATGGGGCGCACAGTGCTGTGGCAGGGCGCGCAGGATATCGTGTTTGAGGCGCTGTAATGGGCGACGGCTATACGCTGGCGCTTGAGCACGACCCCGCGCCCGCAGATGTTGACGCGGTGCGAAGCGGGCTCGCGGCCTATAACTTGCGCTACGCCGGCGACGATAGCTTTAGCCCGCTGACGCTGCTGGTGCGTGGCGATGACGGCACGGTGGCCGGCGGGCTGCTGGGCGGCAGCTACTGGAGCTGGCTGTATGTCGAGAGCCTCTGGCTGGCCGAGCCGCTGCGCCGCCGTGGCTGGGGCAGCCGGCTGCTGGCGCGCGCCGAGGCGCTCGCGATCGAGCGCGGCTGCATCGGCGTTCACCTCGACACCACCAGCTTCCAGGCGCGCGGCTTCTACGAGCGCCAGGGCTACACCGTCTGGGGCATTCTCGATAACCTGCCGCCCGGCCATCAGCGCATCTTCTTGCAGAAGCGCCTGCGGCCAGAGTGACACTCGATCCGGGGTTCCACTGAAAACACGCCTGTGAGGAGAGCTATGGCCACGCTACTGCTGAAAAACGCCGCGCTGCTGGCGACCATGGACGACGCCGACACGCGCTTCGAGCGTGGCGGGCTGTACGTTGAAGACAACGCCATCCGCCAGGTCGGGCCGAGCGACCAGCTGCCCGCAACCGCCGACACAGTGATCGACGCGCGCGACCTGGTGGTGCTGCCCGGCCTGGTGAACACGCACCACCACTTCTACCAGACGCTGACGCGCAACCTGCCGGCCGCGCAGGACGCCAACTTGTTCGGCTGGCTGCGCACGCTCTACCCGATCTGGGCCGGCCTGACGCCCGAGGCCATCCGCGTAAGCACGCAGACGGCGATCGCCGAGCTGATGCTCTCGGGCTGCACCACCGCCAGCGACCACACTTATATCTGGCCGAATGGCGCGCGGCTCGACGACCAGATCGAGGCCGCGGCCGAGCTTGGCTTCCGCTTCCACGCCGCGCGCGGCTCGATGTCGGTTGGCGAAAGCCAGGGCGGCCTGCCACCCGACCGCGTGGTCGAGGACGAGCAGTTCATCCTGCGCGACTCGCGGCGGCTGATCGAGCAGTACCACGACCCGAAGCGCTATGCCATGCTGCGCGTGGTGCTGGCGCCGTGCTCGCCGTTCTCCGTCTCGCCCGACCTGATGCGCGAGAGTGTGGCGCTGGCGCGCAGCTACGGCGTGCACTCGCATACGCACCTGGCCGAGACGCGCGACGAGCACGATTACTGCGTCGAGCGCTTCGGACGCACGCCGGTGGAGCTGGCCGAGGAGCTGGGGTGGGTTGGCGCCGATGTCTGGCACGCGCACATGGTGCACCCTTCGGCCGATGAGACCGGGCGGCTGGGGCGCACGCACACAGGCGTGGCGCACTGCCCGACCTCGAATATGCGCCTGGCCTCGGGGATCGCGCCGCTGCGGCAGCTCCAGCGCGCTGGCGCGCGCGTGGGGCTTGGCGTGGATGGCTCGGCCTCGAACGATGGCTCGCATCTGCTGGCCGAGGCGCGCCAGGCGCTGCTGCTGCACCGTGTGCTTGGCGACCCGGCCGGGCTGACGGCCGGTGAGGC
>CALLYN010000410.1 GCA_937858455.1 uncultured Kouleothrix sp. | reverse complement strand
ATAAGGCAAAGGCATTTCACGCGCTCATGCATTCGCCTTTCAACCCATTCAGTCAAGCAATCGCGGGAGGAATACAGTTCGATATAGCTTTCTTGATCTTATTTTCGATGATCAATGAGCTAATTACTTGGTGCTGTGACACGAAGACTGACACGGGGCAGCTCATTCTTGAGACTTCACCCGGTTTGTCAATGGAAATTCTTAGGATTGATAAGGGCAGCAAAGGCGAGCCTCGATATTTTCTCAACCCGAGTTACGCGCCTGGCCGGAATGCATATACAGGGCCATCCGATACCTTCCCGGACACGAAGGTCTTCCGCGCGATCCTGCTGGCCAACGCCGTGCTTGACGCTGGCTATATCGCCGGCGGGCTCGCGCTGATCCGCAGCGCGCGCGGCCGGCCCGAGCGCGCCGGGATGGGCGTAGGCATTGTACCGCAGGGTCTGTTCTTGCTATGCTACGATCTGCTGCTGGCCTGGCTGGCCGGGCCGTGGGCCAGGGAGCTGCCTGAAGATCAGAATGTGTGAGAAGCTGCCTGATGCCGAACGAAACGATACTAGCGGCCATGCGCCAGGTGATGCAGGCATCGCAGGTGCCGGGCATCGTGGTGGGCATCGCGCGCGGCGACCGGCCGATTGAGTATGTGCAGGCCGGAACCGACGCGCGCGGCGCCGAGCTGCGCGCCGACACGCTGTTCACGGTGGCGTCGATCAGCAAGCTGGCGACTGCCCTGGCGGTGCTGCGCCTGTGCGACGCAGGCGTGCTGGCGCTCGACGACCCGCTCGGCCAACATCTGCCCGAGGCGCTTGCGGCGCAGCCCGGCGTCACGCTACGCGCGCTGCTGTGCCACACCGCCGGGCTGCCGATCGATGTTTCGCCGCGCCACGCCGCCTACGCCCCCGGCCTCGACTGGCATGCGCTTGGCATGGCCTGCCTGCTGACACCGCCCGACGGCCCGCCTGGCCGGCGCGTGCAGTATGGCAACGTTGGCTATGGCCTGCTGGCGCTGGTGGTCGAGCGCCGCGCCGAGCTGCCATTCGCCGAGGCGCTCGGCCAGCTGGTGCTGCGCCCGCTTGGCGCCGAGGCATACCTGGGCGCCGAGCCGCCGCGCGCGCCGGCTAAGCTTGCGCATGTGCGTGGCCAGCACGCCGGCACGCCGCTTGAGCCGTTCAACTCGCGTTTCTGGCGCAGCCTGGCGCTGCCATGGGCCGGGCTCGTCACCACCACGGCCGGCGCGCTCGCGCTGGTGCGCGCGTTTCACGATCCGGGGTTGCTCAGCGCCGGCCTGCGCGCCGATGCCACGCGCGACCAGACCGGGGGCCTGAATGGCGGGTTTGTCGAGCCGCTGTACTGGGAGCCGTGCCCGTGGGGCCTGGGGCCTGAGATACGCGGAAACAAGTCGCCGCACTGGGTCGCGGCTGCGGCCGGGCCGGCGTCGTTCGGCCACAGCGGGGCCTCGGGGTGCGTGGCGTGGTACGTTCCCGGCAGCGACACCGCCTTCGCGATCGCGGGCACGCGCACTGCCGACAGTGGCTGGCTGCTGCGGCGCGCCCCGGCGATCGGCGCGGCGGTTCTGGCGAGCGCGCCGGGCTAAGGCCCTTCCTTTTGTAGATGACTTACATTTTTGGTGGGAGTTTGGGGGCGGCTTCGCCGCCCCCAATTTTCTTTTGTGTTGCACTACGTGGCGAAGCCACGTAGTGCAACACAAACTTAGGAGTTACGCAGTTGCGGTATTTGGCGTCTCGAAGCCGCACCTGTAGCCTGCGGCAGCATGGTATTTGCCGATCAATTTGTGTGCGGTTTTTTCGCGCTACGCGCGAAAAAACCGCACACAAAGAAGATGTAAAGTACCGCTCTGCCGAAGGCTCGGCACGCCAACTGCGTAAGTCCTAAATCTATACGTGATCAAGCGAACAGCGTATCATATTG
>CALLYN010000409.1 GCA_937858455.1 uncultured Kouleothrix sp. | reverse complement strand
CTCTGCAAGCGCAACCACCGAGAACAAAAATGATCAAGTAGTGCTCTGCCGGAGGCAGAAATTGCCCAAAAGCGCGGGTGAGCGCGTAGCGCGCCAGTGAACAGGCCTAGGCGTACACCTTTTCGCTCTTCTCGAGCGGGCGCACCTCGCCGGTGATACGCATGCGCTTGACCTTCTCGTGCAGCTGGATGATGCCGTCGATCAGCGCTTCCGGCCGCGGCGGGCAGCCGGCGACGTACACATCCACCGGGATGATCTCGTCGACGCCCTGAACGATCGCGTAGTTGTTGAACACGCCCGCACACGAGGCGCAGTCGCCCATCGCGATCACCCACTTCGGGTCGCTCATCTGATCGTAGAGCCGCCGCACCACCGGCGCCATCTTGCGCGACACGCGGCCCGCCACAATGATCAGGTCGGCCTGGCGCGGCGAGGCGCGGTTGATCTCCATGCCGAAGCGCGAAAGGTCGTAGTTCGCGGCCTGCGAGCCCATCATCTCGATCGCGCAGCAGGCCAGGCCGAACAGCAGCGGCCACATCGCGTTTGTACGCCCCCAGTTCACCACCGTCTCGAGCGAGGTGGTGACAATGCCCATGTCGCCGGCTTTCTCCTCTAATCCCATTCGAGTGCCCCTTTTTTCCAGATGTAGATAAAGCCGACCAGCAGGATAAGCATAAACAGGCCGATCTCGATCAGCCCAAACACGCCCAGCCGCTTGTACACCAGCGCGTAGGGGAAGAAGAAGATGACTTCGATATCGAACAAGATGAAGATCATCGCGACAAGGTTGAACTTGATCGGGAAGCGGCGCTGCGCCGAGCCGATCGGCTCCATGCCCGATTCGTACGGCATCAGCTTGCGCTTGGTCGGCCGCTGCGGGCCCAGCAGGCCCGAGGCTACGATCACAAACACGGCGATGAAGAGAGCTACCAGGAAGATGACTAGAATTGGTAAGTAGTCTGAGAGCATGGCTCGCGCTCCTTATGGCCGGGGAGCCGGCGCGGCAGGCGCTGTTCCTGGCCGGGCCGCGTTCGATCGAATAGCCCCGCTGCACTGGGATAGCATTCGCGCCCTGCATTATACCTTGTTTGGGGCTTGTGTCAAGAAGAACAATGTTTGAGATTCGGCGTCCCGATCGGCGGCGCGCCTGTGGCGGCATGCAAAACCGGCGCGGGCCTTGCCCGCGCCGGTCTGTCGGTGTGGTTGCCCGCCAGCGTGTGCTGGCGCGGGCTTACGCCCCGCCGTTCTTCTCGCTCTCGCCGCGCTCACCTTCGCCCACGCGGCGCAGGCTCAGGCCCATGCGCTGGCGCTGCTTGTCGAGGCTGATGATCTTGGCGGTGACCGTCTGGCCGGGCTGCAGCAGGTCGCGCGGTTGGGCCTGCGGGTCGACATCCAGCTCGCTGGCGTGGATCAGACCCTCGACCGCCTCTTCGATCTGCACGAACGCGCCGAACGGCGCCACGTTCGTCACCGGGCCGCTGACGATCTGGCCAAGGCTGTAGCGCTGGTCGATCGACTCCCACGGGTTCGACTGCAGCCGCCGCAGCGACAGGCCGATGCGCTCGCGGTCGGCGTCGATCTCGACCACCATCACCTTGACTTCCTGGCCCGGGCTCAGCACCTCGCGCGGGTGGTTCACGCGCTGCCACGACAGCTCGGAGATGTGCGCCAGTCCGTCGGCGCCGCCCAAGTCGATGAACGCGCCGAAGTTGGTGAGCTGGTTGACGCGGCCGGTCAGGATGTCGCCGGGCTGCAGCTCGGTGAGCAGCCGGTGCTTCTGGGCCTTGCGCCACTCCTGCGTCGCGCTGCGCTCCGAGAGCACCAGGCGGTTGCGCTCGCGATCGACCTCGATCACCTTCAGCGGGATCGTCTGGCCGACCATGCGCTGCAGCGCCTGCTGCCGCTCTTCCGAGGCGGTGCGGCCGTGCAGCTGGGCCACCTGCGAGGCCGGCACAAAGCCGCGGATGCGGTTGAACTGCACCAGCAGGCCACCCTTGTTGTAGCCGATCACCTGGCCCTGGATAATGCCGCCCTCGCCCTGCAGGCGCCCGGCCTCTTCCCAATCTTTCGCGACCTGCACCATCGTGAGCGAGAGCACCAGGTCGCCTTCTTTGTTCTCGGGATCCTGTACATACACCTGGATCGGCGCGCCGACCCGCAGCGTGCTCAGGTATTCGTCGCCCATCGCGCGCAGATCCTGCTGCGGGATCACGCCCTCGCGCTTGGTGCCGATCGATACCAGCACGCCATTATCTTCGATCTGCATTACTACGCCGTCGCGCAGCTCGCCGCGCTGCGGCCGGGCATAATCGTACTCGTCGAGTAGCTGGGTCCAGTCAAGATCTTCAACATCAAACTTGTCGCTGTTGCTGGTAGACAAGGTCATGGAACAATACCTCCGGGAATTTGAATTGATAGTACCTGCCGCCCGCCTCTGCGCGCAGATCCGATAGCATCCCTTCGCAATGCGGTAGGGCAACGGTGGAAGGCACAATGCGATGAAACGCCGAACCATGAGGGATCGGACATGATGCTGCTGCGCCCGGTGCCGGTGCCTGCGAAGGCTCCGCGCTGGCCGGCTGGCTCCTGGAGGCTCGGCGTTCTTGCGTTCGAGTGCGGGAGGTAAGCCGCTAGCGGAGTGGTTTAACTTTTTACACCGCGCGCATTATACTCCGGAGGCTTTGGGCTGTCAAATAGTTGCGCTTGGGCAGCGCATACCCTATACTGCCCGCGAAGTGTTGAGGGTTGCGCAGCCGTATGCGGCCCACCTTCGGCAGCTGTCCGAGCAGCAGAGCAGCCATGAGCATTATCTTTGTCTTTATCGACGGCGTGGGCCTTGCGCCGGCCGGCCCCGATAACCCGCTCGCCAGCGCCGATACGCCGGCGCTGCACGCGCTGCTGGGCGGCCCGCTGGCGCTCGAGGCGGCCAGCGGCCTGCGCGCGGGCACTGCTGGCCTTTCGCCTTTGCCCGCCCGCGCGCTTCTCTTCAAGCCGATCGACGCGACGCTGGGCTTGCCGGGCCTGCCGCAAAGCGGCACTGGCCATGTGGCGCTGCTGGCCGGCGTCAACGCCCCTGCGCTCCACGGCCGCCACCAGCCGCACTTTCCGCCAGTGGCGCTGCGCCCGCTGCTGGCCGATCAAAGTATCTTCCGGCGCACCGTGGCGCGCGGCCGCCGCGCGACGTTCGCCAACCCGTTCGGCCCCGGCTACTGGCAGGCGCTCGCCGCCCGGCGCATCCGCAAGTCGGCCAGCGTGATCGCCGCCGAGGGCGCCGGCCTGCGCTTTCGCGATGGCGACGACTTGCGCGCCGGCAGGGCGGTGTCGTGGGATGTGACCAACGCGGCCATGCGTGAGCGCGAGCCGGGCAGCGGCATCCCGCTGGTGTCGCCTGGGCAGGCCGGCGCCAACCTGGCCGGGCTTGCGCGCGACCATGAGCTGGTGTTCTACGAGAGCTTTCTGCCGGACCTGGCCGGGCACGGCAGGTTGGCTGCCGGCGACCTGCCGCCGGTGGCTGGCGGCTCGCCGGTTGAGCGGCAGATCCGCGCGGTCATGGCGCTGCTCGACGGGCTGATCGGCGGCGTGCTGGCGGCGCTGCGGCCCGCCGACAGCTTGCTGATCACCAGCGACCATGGCAATGTCGAGAGCGTAGCGGCGCCGGCGCATACCCGCAACCCCGTGCCGCTGCTGGTGGCCGGGCCGGCGGCCGCAGCCTTCGCCGGGGTGGAAGATATTGCGGGTGTGGCCGGGGCGATCATGGCCGCGCTGTGAGGAAGGGTTATGCGACAGGTCGGCGTGCTCTACAATCCGTTTTCCGAGGCCTCGACGCGCGTCTCGGTTGAGGTGGCCGGCTGGCTGAACAGCCGCGGCATCCGTGTGTGGCGCGGCGTCTCGCACGAGGGCCGCGAGGAGCCGCGTGTGCTCGAAGGGCTCGATCTGCTGATCGC
>CALLYN010000408.1 GCA_937858455.1 uncultured Kouleothrix sp. | reverse complement strand
GCCGCGTCGAGATCACCGGTCCGGTCGATCGCAAGATGGTGATCAACGCGCTCAACTCCGGCGCCAAGGTGTTCATGGCCGATTTCGAGGACGCTAACTCGCCTACCTGGGACAACAACATCCAGGGCCATATCAACCTGCGCGACGCGATCAACCGCCGGATCGACTACACCAGCCCCGAGGGCAAAGCCTACGCCCTGAACGAGCAGGTCGCCACGCTGCTGGTGCGCCCGCGCGGCTGGCACCTCAACGAGAAGCACCTGCTGATCGACGGCCAGCCCGCCTCGGGCAGCCTGTTCGATTTCGGCCTGTACTTCTTCCACAACGCCAAGGCGCTGCTGGCCAACGGCACTGGCCCGTACTTTTACCTGCCGAAGCTCGAAAGCCACCTTGAGGCCCGGCTCTGGAACGACGTGTTTGTGATGGCCCAGGACGATCTGGGCGTGCCGCAGGGCTCGATCCGCGCCACCGTGCTGATCGAGACGATCCTCGCCGCCTTCGAGATGGACGAGATCCTCTACGAGCTGCGCGACCACTCGGCTGGCCTCAACTGCGGCCGCTGGGATTATATCTTCAGCTGCATCAAGAAGTTCCGCAACCACGAGCACGTGTTCCCCGACCGCGCGCTGGTGACGATGACCACGCACTTCATGCGCTCGTACTCGCTGCTGGCGATCAAAACCTGCCATCGCCGCGGCATCCACGCCGTGGGCGGTATGTCGGCCTTTATCCCGGTGAAGAACGACGTCGAGGCCAACGAGCGCGCCTTCGCGCAGGTGCGCGCCGACAAAGAGCGCGAGGCCAACGACGGCCACGACGGCACCTGGGTCGCGCATCCCGGCTTGGTGCCGGTGGCGCTCGCGGTGTTCGACGCGGTGATGCCGCAGCCCAACCAGATCGACCGCAGGCGCGACGACGTGCAGGTGAGCGCCGCCGACCTGCTGAAGTTCGCCGATGGCCCGATCAGCGAGGCTGGCCTGCGCACGAATGTGAGCGTGGGGGTGCAGTATATCGAGGCGTGGCTCGGCGGCCAGGGCGCGGTGCCGATCAACAACCTGATGGAAGACGCCGCCACCGCCGAGATTTCGCGCGCGCAGGTGTGGCAGTGGGTGCGCCGCCCCAAGGGCGTGCTGAGCGACGGCCGCAAGATCGACCTGGATCTGTTCCGCCAGGTGCTGGCCGAGGAGCTTGCCAAGCTCCGCGAGCGCTACGGCGCGGCCCAGTACGACGCGCGCAACTTTGCCAAGGCCGGCGCGCTGTTCGACCGGCTGATCGCCGACGATTCGTTTGTCGAGTTCCTCACCCTGCCAGGCTACGAGTATATCGACTAGGCCGCGGGGCGGCTGTTCGTCGCCTGCCCCCCGCTTCGGCTTCATTAGTAATTATCCAACGGGAGGTTTGGAGGGTCTGTGAGCCTCCAAAAGTATCCATTTTTCGCGCTGTGGCAGAGCCGCCGCTCTGCCACAGCGCGAAACAGCATCTGCGGGGGCGGCTTTGCCGCCCCCGCCAAGATAGCATTCTTGAGGGCCTGCGAACCCAAACCCCCACCATTGTTATTTCCAATCAAGCAGGCAGCCGATCAACAGCGTGCGCGTGGTCACCTCTGCGCCGCGCTGGGTATAGCCGCTGGAGCCGATAAAGCAGTCGCCTGGGCGCCCGTTGTCGTCCACCACCGCGATCGGCGCGAGGCTATTGGCGATCGAGCGGCGCAGCAGCGCCGGGGCGGCCGCGCCCGGCCACAGCCGGATGCGCCGCACCTGCACCCACGTGTCGCGCGGGTCGATCGTGCGCCACAGCAAGATCACGCCGGGGCTGTAGGGCGCCTGGCTGCTGATCGTGACAATCTGCTGGCGCCCGCCGGCCGGCGATAGCGCCAGCGCGCAGGCGCCTACGAGCAGCACCAGCAGCGCGACGCCGCAGCCGGCCGCAAGCCTACGCGCCTGCGAATGCATCTGCCACCTCGTACCAAATTCGCTTGATGACTGACACTTTGGTGGGGGTTTGGGGGCGGCGAAGCCGCCCCCAAATTTCTTATTGTGTTGCACTATGTGCCGAAGCCACATAGTGCAACACAATCTAGAAGTGATCAAGCGAACAGCGTATCACATTCCACACGCCCAAAGCTCGAAACCCTGCTAGCGCCGGCCCGGCCGCAAAACCTGCGCCAAGCGCCCGGCGGAGTCTGCCTGACGCGCCCGCGTATCTCTTCTCTCATAACCATCGTTTTACCATTATACGACCGGAAAGGGCTTTCCGAATCAAGGAGTGGCACAATGCCGTTTACGATCGAACGCTGGCGCCACGAGTTGCGCAATATCATCGATGATATCGCGCGTGATCCATCCGACGCGCTGGCGCGATCGGGCACGCCAACGCTGTACCCAATGCTGCTGGGCTGCACGATGCTGCCGATTGTCGCAGCCTACGACGAGGCGCCGAACGGAGTAATGAGCGCGCTCGTGAGCTTGGCCGGCGGCTTTGGCGTGAACCTGATCGCCAACCTCATTCAGGGCAAGTATATGCCTACAGGCACGCTGCTGATCACCACCTACGAAGCCCAGAGCCTCGAGCTTGGCCCGGCCTACGAAAAGATCGCCTACGGGCTGCACGTGTTCGAGCTGGCCGAAACTGCGCTGCTGCACTACAGCCAGCACACTCTTTGCACACAGCTGCGCGCCGAGCTTGGCCGGCACTGGGCGGCGCCGCTGGTGGCGCTGGCGGCCGGTGATACACCGCAGCGAGGCTCGCGCAACGTCCTTTGATCCCACCCGCCTGCCCCTTCGGGAACACACGGCGGTGTGGCGGTTTCGGCAAAGCCGAAACTGCTTCGGGAATACATTGGTGGGGGGTTCGGAGGCGGCTTCGCCGCCTCCGAATTTCTTTTTGTTAGGACGTACGCAGTTGGCGCGCTCAGCCTTCGGCAGAGCGGTACTCTCTTCGTGTATGGTA
>CALLYN010000407.1 GCA_937858455.1 uncultured Kouleothrix sp. | reverse complement strand
CCAGCACGAAGAGGTTGAAGCCGATCCACATCCAGATCATTGGTCTATGCTCCTTGTGAAGCTAGACCGTGGGGCATACAAAAGGCGAGACCCCACGGCAAACAAGTGTCGTGGTGGTCTCGCCAGTAGTGTCTGATCACATACAACCGGCCGAGAGCGTGGCGCCAACGCGCGTGCACTCTGTATTGACGACCGGCTGGCTCGCGTTGCGCGAGTGGCTACTCCCCAACCTGCGTGTATCCTACCATGCTGCACAGGGTTTGTCAAGTATGCGTCCGAGGCGGGCGCCGAGCAGCGCGGGCACGTTTCTTGCTGCTGATAGGCGCAGTGCACAGCGTGCGCCTGATTATGCCTGCCTGAAATTACCGATACTGTGCAAAGCCTGGAGAACGTTGTGACCGCTGACCGGTTCATTCAATACCTGAGCTGGGCGGTATTCAGTGTGCTGTTTGTCACGGCGCTATCGCATGCGCTGCGCGATCCTCGGCCGGTTACCTTCGATATCGCGCTGTTTTTCAGCATCCCGGCATTGATTATTCTGGCCAATGGCCTCACGAGCGCAGGGCTGCTCGCGCCGAACCAGCTGCTCAGCGCCATCGTGATCGGGCTGTTTTTGTCGCTGGGCTATGTGCTGCTGCGCCTCGCCAACGATCTTGCGGTGGTGGCGCGCTGGGTGCGGCTGGCGGCGGCGCCTGGCCTGGCGCTGCTGGTTGTTGGCGCGTTTGTGTTTGCGCCGCAGCTGCCCCTATGGCTGACGCTGCTGATGCTGCTGTACCTGGTGGTGTCGTTGTTCTACTCGGCATTCGCGTTCGGGCGCGAGGCGGTGGTGGCGCGCGGGGTGACGCGGCGGCGCCTGCAGGCGGCGGCGGCCGGCTCGCTGCTGCTGATGCTGTTGTTTCTGCTGGTAAGCCTGAACCTGTTCGCGCCGACGCTCAGCAATGTATGGCAGATCAGCGCCGACCTGGCCGGGCTGGCGGCTGGGATCATGTACCTGGTCGGCTTTGCGCCGCCGCGCTGGCTGCGGCGCGCCTGGCAGGAGCCTGAGCTACGTGCGTTTCTGACGCGCGCCGCCAATCTGCCGCGCCTGACCGACCTGAACGCCATGTTGCGCGAGATCGAACACGGCGCCTCGACCTCGCTCGGCGCGCGGGTCGCGCGGATCGGGCTGTGGAATGAGGCCGAGCAGGCGCTGATTTTTCCGCTCGGCGACCCGGACTATCGCCTGAGCCTCAACGAGCCGGTGCCGTCGGCGCGGGCATTTCGCGAGCAGCGCGCACTGTTCACCGACAACGTGCCGCGCGCCCTGCCCGACTACGCCGAGCTGAGCCGCCAGTACGGCCTGCTGGCGATCATGGCCGCGCCGATCACTGCGGTGAACCGGCGCTTCGGCGTGCTCATTGTCTATGCGCCGCACGCGCTGGTGTTCGCCGACGACGACCTCGCGCTGATCCAGCTGCTGGCCGACCAGGCCGCGGTGCTGCTCGAGATCCGCTCGCTGATCGACGAGCTGGCGCGCGCGCAGGCGCAGGCCGAGGCGACGCGGCTCAAGGAGGATTTTCTTTCGGCCGCAGCGCACGATCTGAAAACCCCGCTCACCACGCTGATCGCGCGCGCCCAGCTGCTGGAGCGTACGGCCCAGCGGCACCCCTCCGCGCCCGCCGATATCGTCAGCCTGCAGCAGATCGTGCAGGAGGGCCAGCGCCTGCGCCGGCTGGTGCTCGAGCTGCTCGACGCCGCGCGCGTCGAGCAAGGCCGGCTGGTGGGCGCCCTGAGCGATGTGGATCTGGCCGAGCTGGCGCGCGAAGTCTGCGGGCGTTTGCGCAACGAGCGCCACCCCTGCAGCATCACCGGCGATGCGCACGTGATCGGGCAGTACGACCGGGTGCGCATGGTTCAGCTGCTCGAGAACTTGCTCGAGAATGCGATCACCTACAGCCCACGCGGCGGCACGGTGGAGGTACAGGTGCGCCGCGCGGGCGACCGCGCGCTGCTGAGTATAGCCGACCACGGCATCGGCATCACCCCCGACGATCTGCCGCATATCTTCGAGCGCTTCTACCGGGGCACGCGCGTCGACGACCGGCGCTTCGCGGGCATGGGCCTGGGCCTGTTCATCTGCCGGGGCATTGTCGAGCAGCACGGTGGGCGGATCTGGGCCACCAGCCAGCCCGACCAGGGTAGTACGTTTTTGATCGAGTTGCCGCTCGTGTTGGAGATGGAGGCGGTGCATGCCTGAACGGCCGATTCTGGTGATCGATGACGATGATGCGATACGGTTGACCGTGGTAGATGTGCTGGAGTCGGAGGGCTACTCTGTAGCGACGGCAACCAACGGCGCGGATGGGCTGCATGTGCTCGAGCAGGTGCACCCCGCGCTGGTGCTGCTCGATATGCGTATGCCAATTCTCGATGGCTGGGGCTTTGCCAAGGCGCTACGCGAGCGCGGCGCCAAAGTGCCGATTGTGGTGGTTACGGCGGCGCACGATGCGCACCGCTGGGCGCGCGAGATCGACGCGGCGGCGGTGGTGGCCAAGCCGTTTGACCTGGCCGATCTGCTGGATGCGGTGCAGCGCTACTACGCGCCGGGCGCGGCCTAGCGGCGCTCCAGCGCGAAGTCGATCTCGAAGGTGCGACCCCACGGCAGCTGCACACTGCCTGGCACAATGCCGTAGCGCCCGGCAAAGCCCGGCAGCTGCTCGATCAGCTCGGCCAATCGCCGCTCGACGCGCGTGCGGGTTTCGCTCTGCAGCGCTGGGCCCGGCTCGGCCAGGCCGTGGGCGGCGCGCAGCCAGGTGCGAACCTCGGCGCGCGCCAGCTGCTGGTAGCCCCAATCTTCAAGCAGGCGGTGCAGCAGAAACAGCTCGTGGGCGGCGCGCCCGACCGTGCCGTCGATCAGGCGCGCGGCGCTGGCCTGGGCCAGCGCCGCGCCAATGCTGTTGCCGGCGGTGTTCCAGGCGCCGTAGGCCGCCAGCGCGGGCAGCTCGATCTCGCCAAGCATGATCTCGATCAGCGCCGGGTCGGCGCCGTTGGGGTAGGCCACGTCGGCGATCGCCACCGGCTGGCCGCGTGCTAGGCGCTGGCGCGCCTCGTCCACCAGCGCCTGGAGCGCGGGCCAG
>CALLYN010000406.1 GCA_937858455.1 uncultured Kouleothrix sp. | reverse complement strand
CTTTGCCGGGCGCCGCACAAGAAAACACAAGTAATCAAACGGAGTTGGTATGATAAGCGGGGGTGGTATAAGAATCCGTGAGCCGATAGTAATACCCTGTTGAGCAACAGTGTATACTTACACATAACAGCGCAGGCCGTACCAGCGGCCAACGCCTGCCGAAACCAGCAAACACTTCAAAGGCTCACATTATGGTTGCCCGGCACTCGCCACGGAGCGTTCTCATCCAGCTTGCCGCCGCAGCTGGCGGTAGCATACTGTACGCGCTATCGATCTGCCTGACCTCGATCCTGGCAATCCCCGGCGCCGACAACGTGCAGCTGCGGCCCGGCGTGGTGGTGCCAATCGTGATCGGCGCGCTGTTCGGCCCGGTGGCCGGCTTTACCAGCGGGTGCGCCGGCAACCTCGCCGCCGACCAGCTGCTGGGCTGGGGCTGGTGGCCGTTCTGGTACCTCGGCAATGGCATAATCGGGCTGGCGGCGGGCATGTTCCGGCCAGCCAGCGGCGGCGCCAACTACACGCAGCTGCGCCCGGTGATCGGCGTGCTGCTGCGCGCGCTGCTGGGTATCGGTATCGGCATGGGTATCGCCTCGCTCTCCGAACGCTGGGTTACCAATAGCAGCTGGGCCGATGTGGTACAGGTGAACTTCCTGCCGGCGTTTCTCTCGAACACCGCGACCGCCACCATCCTCACGCCGGTTGTGCTACTGATCTATGGCATCCTGCGCGAGTCGACCAGCCTCGATCCGGGTGAGCCATGACGCAACCGCACAAGCGCGCACAATATACCAGCGAGCGCCTGCACACCCGCATCGTCACGGTGTTTACGCTGACCACAATCGCGCCGCTGGTGCTGGGCGCGATCGTCTCGCTTGTGCTGGGCATCTGGGCCACGTATGTCGAGACCACCGAGGCGCAGACGCAAACTGCCCAGGTGATCGGCCAGCTCGTCGGCACGCGCCTGGAAGACGAGCTTCAGCGCCTGCGCGCCGCCGCGCGCGTGCTCGGCCGCAGCGCTACCAGCGACGCCCAGACCGTCGATATTGTCGACACCAGCTGCTACGCCTGCCACGCATTCTGGCTGACCGACCCGCAGGGCAGGGTCGAGCGCCAGTTCGGCATGCTCGCGCCCGATGGCGGCTTCGACGCAGGCCTGCTCAACGCGATCCGCGCCGGCAGCGAGTACACCCCCACCGCGCCGCGCTTCGACATGCCACAGGCCACGCTGCTGCTGGCGTTCCCCATACGCAACGAAAGCGGCGTGGCGCGCGGCGCGCTGGTGGCGCTGATCGACATCGACCGGCTGGTCGGGCCGATATCGCGCCTGGCTGGCCTGAACGACACTGGCTACGGCTACATGGTAGACACCAGCGGCCGCCTGATCGTCGCCTGGAACGCGGCCGAGGCGCCAGCCGGCAGCGACCTGAGCGCCCTGCCGATCGTTGCGGCGGCGCTGAACCACCAGGTATGGCGCGCGCCCTACAGCCAGGCCTACACCGGCCTGATGGCGCAGCGCGTGAATGGCACCTGGGCGACGGCGCCTGGCACCGGCTGGTTCACGATCGTCGAAATGCCGCTGGCCGCCGCCAGCACCACCAACTGGTATTTCTTCGCCTCGCAGGGCCTACTGCTGCTTGGCACGCTGGCCACCACCGTGGTGCTGGGCCGGCGCCTCGCCGCGACGATCACCCGGCCGATCGAGCAGCTTGGCAGCGGCGTCGCGCGCCTGCGCGCCGGGCACTGGGATCAGCCGCTGCGCATCGGCCGGCGCGACGAGATCGGCCAGCTCGCCGAGGCGTTCAACACCATGGCCAGCGACCTCGAAAGCAAGCAGCGCGAGCTCGAGCAGCGCGGCGACCAGCTGGCGCTGGCAAATCTCGATCTGAAACAGGCGCTTGAGTCGGCGCATGCCGCCAATATGCTGAAATCGCAGTTCGTGGCCACGATCTCGCACGAGCTACGCACGCCGCTCACCGGCGTGCTGGGCTACACCGACATGCTCGACATGGGCGTGTTCGGCCAGCTCGACGCCGAGCAGCACAATGTCGTCGGGCGCATCCGCGATAACGGCAAGCACCTGCTGCAGCTGATCAACGACCTGCTCGATTTCTCGAAGCTCGAGGCCGGCAAGCTCGAACTGCGGCCCGAGCCGTTTCTGCTGCGCGAGTTTGTATCGGCCACGCTTGCGCAGTGCGAGCCGCAGGCGCGCACGAAAGGGCTACGCCTCGAGAGCCACTGCGACCCAGCGCTGCCGCGCCGGATCAACGCCGACGTGCTGCGCCTGCGCCAGATCGTGCTCAACTTGCTGTCGAATGCGATCAAGTTCACCGAGCACGGCCAGGTCATTCTCGAGCTGAGCTACCCATGGCCAGCCGGCGCCAATGGCCGGCCACACCACGCCAATGCCGCCCTCCGCGACGAGGAGATACTCCAGATCAGCGTATCCGACACCGGCATTGGCATCGCGCGCGACCACCAGGTGCTGATCTTCGATGCATTTCTGCAGCTCGATGGCGGCTACAGCCGGCGTAGCGAAGGCACCGGCCTGGGGTTGGCGATCACCCGCCGGCTTGTCGACGTAATGGGCGGCACGATCCAGCTCGAAAGCGAGCTGGGCCACGGCAGCCGGTTTATTGTGCAGCTGCCGCTTGTGCCCGCACCCGACATCGCCATGCCCGCAGGCATACCCGAGCACAGCCACTGAGCGCACGCCGTCCGGCGCTTTTCACCTTGCCCTAACAAATAGCGCCGTGCCGCGTATCCATACCCGCGCGCCAGTCGTTTTCCTGTTGACAGGACTTACGTGTGTGCTTCGCGCGTGGGAGGTTTGCAGGGCCTGGCCCGCCAACCGGAAGACACTCCGCCGCGTAACTCCTGCTGTTCTCGGCGACGCGCAGGAGCAAGCGCCATGATGGCCACGATTCTACTCATCGAAGCCAGCCCCGATCTGTGCAAACTCTTCGAACACCTGCTGCAAGCCGAGGGCCACCAGGTACTCGCCAGCTACGACTGGCAGGGCGCCGACGCGCTGCTGGCCGCGCACCACCCCGACATGATCATCTTCGACTGGGCGCTCAGCAACACCGCAGGCTACGCCTGGGCCGAGCGGCTGCGCGCAAGCGCGGCGACCGCCAGCATCCCCATTTTATTCGTGTGCGGCGACCCTCCGCCGCGCGCTACGGCCGAGCTGCTTGGCAGCATTGGCGTCTCCACCATCGAGAAGCCCTTCGATATCTTCGTGTTCCGCAAGCGCGTGAGCGCGCTGCTGGGCATGCGCGAGCGCGCAATCGGCGGCAAGGCTTGACAACTACTGCCGCCGCCCGTATGATTAGCCTCCATACACGCATAGTACGATAGACATTGTAATTTCCGGGGAGCGGCTATGCACGCCAGCTTTGCGCGGAAGCACCTGTGGCCGTGGATTGTGCCTCTGATCGTCGCAGCCTTGTGCGCGGCGATCGTGCCGACGGCGCGGGCGCAAAATACGCTGCGCTACTTCCCCCAAACCCGCCACTACCTGCGCGGGGCATTTCGCTCGTTCTGGGAGCGCAGCGGCGGCCTGGCGACGTTTGGCTACCCGGTAACAGAAGAGTATGTGCGCGGCGCCGACGGCCGGATCGTCCAGTACTTCGAGCGCGCGCGCTTTGAGCTGACGGTCAGCGGCGGCCAGGCGCTCATCAACCTTGGCAAGCTGGGCAGCGAGGCCACCGGCAACCGGATCTTCCCGCAGGTAGCGCCATTCCAAAGCTACAAGGCGCGCAGCTACTTCGCCGCGACGGGCCACAGCCTGTTTGGCGCGTTCAAGGCCACCTGGGAGCAGCGCGGCGGCGCGGCGATCTTTGGCCTGCCGATCAGCGAGGAGATCAACGAGCAGCTGGCCGATGGGCGCTGGCATACCGTGCAGTACTTCGAGCGCGCGCGCTTCGAGCTATGGCCGGGCGGCGTGCGCCTGGGCCTGCTGGGGCGCCAGCTCGCCCCGCCGCAGCTGCTCGAGCCCTGGCCGCCCGAGGCC